>DASWCX010000144.1:0-3323 GCA_036395815.1 Actinomycetota bacterium
CTGTGAGGCGACCGCAGCGTCGATCAGCTGGCTCATGGCCACCATGTCGAACGTCTCAGGGGCCTGGTACTCGACCTGAACCCCCATGTCCTCGGCCGCCGCCTGCACGCCGTTGGCCGCCACCGACCAGAACGGGTCCGAGGCCTGGCCGTGGGTCACGACCACGAACCGGAAGTCGCGCTGCTTTACGGCACCCCCGTTCTCGCCCTCGTCTCCGCCGCCGGTGCACGCCGCCCCGAACAGGGCCAGCACCAGCAGGAGCCCCGCCAACCTTCGACGGTTCATTCCCCCTCCTTTCCTCCGGGGCGACGCTCCATCGCGTGTCCCCCCTCCGACACCGACACACCGGCCACGGACGATGGTCCGAGCCGCACGCCGAACCGCTCGAAGAACGCGAGGCTTGCGGCGACGTCCTGGACCGGGCCGCTCCCCTCGTCGGGTGCCCCCTCCAGCACCGTGTCCTGCTCCAGCACGTACCAGCCATCGTAGTCCGACGCCTCGAGGGCCGAGACGATGGCCGCGATGTCCACGTCGCCCGACCCGAGCGGCCGGTACATCCCTTTCGCCACGGCGTCCCGGTACCCCATCCGTCCGGTCCGCACCTGCTCCGCCAGCTCGGCCGAGACGTCCTTCAGGTGGACGTGGGCAACGCGATCCCGCGCGGCCGCGGCGAGCTCGACCGGGTCGGCCCCTCCGACCATCAGATGGCCGGTGTCCACGCACAGGGACACGGGCGAGGACTCCAGCAGGCGCTCGACCTGCCGGGGTCCTTCGATCACCGTGCCCTGATGGGGATGCAGGGCCACCGCCAGGCCCCGCTCGGACCCCAGATCGATCACCCGGCCGATCCCCCCCACGAGCGACGCCCACGAGGGGGCATCGAGGTCCGCGCCGGCCTCGTAGCCGTCCCGGCCGATGCCGGCCGCCAGGACGAGGACCTCGGCCCCGGCGGCGGCCAGCACGTCGGCCTGCCCCGCCACCCGGTCGAGCTGGTCCTCCAGGCGGGCCGGCTCGTGGAGTACCGCCGGCACGAACCCGGCCACCAGGGCGAGCCCGTGGTCCACCAGCATGGCCTCGAGCCTCGATGCGTCGGTGGGTAGATATCCGTCGGGGCCGAGCTCGGTGGCCGGAAGGCCGAGGCCGGCCATCTCGGAGAGGACCCGGTCGGGCTCGAGCTGGTAACCCCATCCCGGGACCTCGCAGACACCCCACGAGATGGGGGCGCCGGCCAGGCGTGCAACGCGACGGCTCACCCGACCTCCTCCAGTCGCACCGGCCGGTGCTCGGCCCGGGAGCGGCCACAGGCCACGGCGATGCGGAGCGCCGCCAGGGCGTCCTCGGCCGTGCAGGGGCTCTCCCGCCGGCCCGCCGCGAGCCCGACGAACCACTCCATCTCCGCCCGATACGCCTCGGCGAACCGGGCCTGGAAATGCGGATACGGGTCGGCGGGTGCGGGCGGGGCCCCCGGCTCCACGGAGCGGAGCGGCATCCGACCGTCCCACCCCACCACCACGCTGTCGCCCGAACCGAGCAGCTCCATCCGAACGTCGTAGCCGAGGGGGTCGTGGCGGGTGACCGAGAGGATCCCGAAGGCCCCGCCCGACAGCCGGAACGTAGCCACGGCCGTGTCGACGTCCCCGTACTTCTCGAAGACCGGGAACCCGATCACCGCGCCGTCCGCGTACGTCTCCACCACCTCTTGGCCGGTGACGAACCGGAGGGCGTCGAAGTCGTGCACGCTGAAGTCGCGGAAGATGCCTCCCGAGACGGGGATGTATGCCTCGTGCGGCGGCGCGGGGTCGTGTCCCGCCATCCGCACCACATACAGGGTCCCAATTCCGCCGCCGGCGACCAGATCACGGGCGGCTCGGTACCCGCGATCGAACCGGCGCTGGAATCCCATCTGGAAGGCGATCCCCGCATCCCTGACGTGGGTCACGACCTCCGCGGTCGACGTCACGTCGAGCGAGATCGGCTTCTCGCAGAACGTGGGGAGCCCCGCCTCGGCCGCCTGGTGGACCAATGGTGCGTGCGCGTCGGTGGCGGCCGCGATCACCACCGCGTCGGAAGCTTTCATGGCATCGGCGACGTCGTCCGCGGCCTCCACACCGAGCTCCTCGGCCACGCTCCGGGCACGGTCCCGATCGACGTCGGTCACGAGCACGTCGACGGCAGGAAGGTAAGCCAACGTCCCAGCGTGGACCAGTCCCATGCGCCCCACGCCGATCACCGCGATCCGCATCAGCGCGGCCCCCTCCTCATCCGCACCGGAACGATCGATCTGCGGAGCATGCCCCCTCGCGAGCCAGCCCCGTTGGAACGTTCCAAGACGAGGGAGTAGGCTAGGTGCCGCCTCGCGGCGTGTCAAGGCAGGGATCGCCGCACAACCGTCGGGTCCAGGAGGGGCGATGGAGACCATGAGGCTGACCGTGGCCCAGGCCATCGTTCGGTTCCTCATCACCCAGCGAACGGTCATCGACGAGCGGGAGGTTCCACTGTTCCCCGGGGTCTTCGCCATCTTCGGACACGGCAACGTGACCGCCCTGGGGGATGCGCTCGAGGCCGCGGGCGACGCGCTCCCCACCTGGCGCGGGCAGAACGAGCAGACGATGGCCATGGCCGCCGTGGCGTTCGCCAAGGCGAGGAGGCGCCGCCAGATCATGGTCGCGACGAGCTCCATCGGGCCGGGGGCCACGAACATGGTCACGGCCGCGGCGATCGCCCATGCGGACCGGCTCCCCCTCCTACTCCTGTCCGGCGACACCTTCGTCAGTCGTCTGAACGATCCGGTCCTGCAGCAGGTGGAGCACTTCGGGAACCCCACGACCGCCGTGAACGATGCCTTCCGCCCCGTCACCAGGTACTGGGACCGAATCACCAGCCCGGAGCAGATCCTGCAGTCCCTGCCTCAGGCCGTGGCCATGATGCTCGACCCGGCGGAGTGCGGTCCGGCGTTCATCGGCCTGCCTCAAGACGTCCAGGCCAGAGCATTCGAGTACCCGGCCGCGTTCTTCGAACCGCGCGTGCACCGGGTTCGGCGTCCCGGGCCGGATCCGGTGGAGGTGGAGGCGGCCGCGTCCCTGCTCCGGTCGGCCCGGTCACCCCTCGTGGTCGCCGGCGGTGGCGTCCACTACTCACTGGCCGAAGACGAGCTCGGGCGGTTCGCCCTGGACCACGGCCTTCCCGTCGTCGAGACCGTCGCGGGAAAGTCCTCGCTCACGTGGGACCATCCGAGCTTCGCCGGCCCGATCGGCGTGACCGGCAGCTCCTCGGCCAACGCGTTGGCCGCCGATGCCGATGTCGTGCTCGCGGTCGGCACCCGG
>DASWCX010000145.1:0-18506 GCA_036395815.1 Actinomycetota bacterium
GTTTCTTGCCACCGTGCGTGAGCACCGCCTCCACGGCTTGTGGCGAACCGCCGCGACCACGGGCATGCGACGCGGAGAGGTCCTCGCCCTCACGTGGCCCGGGTTCGATCCGATCACCCGTCGACTCCACGTGACCCAGGCCCTCGTGAAGGGCCCGAGGGGCGGACCGGCCCGCTTCGGCCCGCCGAAGACCGATCGCGGCCGGAGGGCCGTGCCGCTCGATCCGGAGACGGTCCGGGTGCTGCAGGAGCATCGCCGTTGGAAGCTCGAAGAGCGCAAGGGGGCCGGCGACGCTTACCAGGATCAGGGACTGATCTTCTGCCAATCCGACGGGCGACCTTTGGACCCCGACGTCGTCACGCACGCGTTCGGGCGACTGGCCGTGCGGGCGGGGCTGCCTCTGATCCGCCTGCACGACCTCAGGCACACGTTCGCCACCTTGAGCCTGAAGGCCGGCATCCCGACGGAGGTGGTGAGCCGGATCCTCGGGCACCGGAACCCCCGTCATCACACAGGTCTTCTATCAGCACGCCGTGCCCTGTCTGGAGGAGGACGCGATCGCGCTGTTCGCGGCGCTTGTGGATGGGAGCAAGGCGGCGTAGGCGAGCGCTACCGGTATCAGACGGGTATCGGAGCCGGATCAACGCGTCTCGCGCGACGGCGTCGCTCGCGCCGCGCACCTTCATCTACCTGCGGTTTTGGTTCGTCGCGGGGGCAGGATTTGAACCTGCGACCTCTGGGTTATGAGCCCAGCGAGCTACCGGACTGCTCCACCCCGCAGACTGATGGTAGCAACGGACATTTGGACCGCCAACCGGGTTACTGCCCGGTCCCCAGGATGGCCGACTGCAGCCCCGAGCCGAACGCGATCAGCGAGAACACCAGGACGACCGTGGCCGCCGCGGTGTGGGTGCGGATGACCTGGGCCATCGTGCGCGCAGCGACGGCGGCGGCGAGCCCGGCGACCCCGAAGAACAGAGCCCTGCTGACCGTTCCCTCGAACAGGCCCATGAAGACCGTGAGGGCACCGAGTGATGCAGCAGCGATGATCAGCCCAGACACCCACGCGGCGTAGGGCGATTCCGTCAGCTCGACAGGCTGTTCCATGGGGATCGCTTCCTTCCGCAACGACCGGGCGCGTCCGTGCCGGATGGCAGGCCACAGGGCCGGTATGCATCAAGAGTACGTTTTCTCCCGGCCGGCGGACCCGCTGAGCGCCGACGGCTATCCGGCGGGCTCGGCCGGGGGTGGCTTCACGAAGCCACCGTCGCCACCTCGGCCTGCGGCTCCCGGGGCTTGCGGAACCTGGAGTAGGCCCAAAACGAGACCGAGGCCAGGCCGAAGGCCAGGAACAGCCCGATGACCGTGAAGATCGGCGTGTTGCCGGTGTGATTCAGGTATCCGCCGCCCGGCCGCAGCAGCAGGTGGACGAAGCCGAACGCCCCCAGAGCGAACGGGATCACCCACAGCGCGCGGTTCCAGGCGAACAGCTTGTGCCCGTCCAGGAACCGCAGGGGCAGCAGCCCGATCACGACCGCCTCCAGCCCCGTGACGAACATCGCCGCGAGGACCGCATCAAGGACCAGGATGCCGAGGCCCGCCCCGGCCTTGTTCGCGGCGTGCGACACGGGGATCCAGGCCAGCCACGCGCCGATGCTCGCCACCAGCAGCACGACGGCCGAGACGAGGACACCCCGGCCCGCCTCCTCCCGCGAGAGCTCCCGCTGGAACGCGGCGCCTGCGATGACCCCGTACAGGTAACCCGGCTGGAAGTGCGCCAGCCGCGACGCAGCCACGCACAGGACGCCCACCACCAGCGAGCCCCCCCAGAAGGCGGATGCGCCCGCGGTCGCCGTGGCGCCGGAGCAACGCGACCGTCGGGAGCTCCGCGACGATCGTCACCGCCATGAGCCCCGCGAGCAGCCCCAGGAACAGCGCCAGCGACCGCCGGTGCAGCCCGAACCCCGGATCGAGGAATCCGTACAGCAGCGCGGACAGCGCGAAGAAGCCCAGGAAGGCAACCGGGCGGAACCCCGGCTTGGCCCTCAGCGCGGCGACCCTCGACGCCACGCCCGGCGACGCCGCAGTTCCCCCGCGACGCCGGAACCATCCCCGGACCTCGTCGTAGTTCTCCTCGAGGGTCGAGTTGAACAGGATGCTCGGGAACAGGATCAGCAGCAGGACCAGGATGGCCAGCAGGGCGCTCCGGGTCACGGCGGCGGCGGACCAGGGAACGCCGTTGACGTCGTCCACGGAGCGCACGAACCGGGACCGGTCCGGGTTCCCCGGGAGGGGCGACGGCCCGCCGCCCGGCGGCGGTCCCCGCCCGCCCTGCGACGCCGTGGGGACGGGACTGGGTGACTCGCTGGGCGTCGCCGAGGGAGACGACCCGCTCGGTGTCGGCGACGCTGTCTTCGACGGCCTCGTCGACGGCGTGGGCGAGACGACCGGGTGGATCGCCGGCGGACCGGTGGGCGGACCCGTCACCGGCGGCGTGGTCCCCGGAGGTGTCGTCGGCGGCGCGGGGGTCGTGGGCGGCGCGGTCGTGGGGGGCGGGGTCGTCGGGGGCGGCGGGGTCGGCGTCGCAACGTCGTCGTCGAGGATCGTGCCCACGCCCGTGCCGTCACCGACGAGCGCATTGCCCACCCCGGTCACGTGCAACGTGAAGGTCTCGTTCGTCTCGTCGGTCAGGTCCCCGACCACGCGAACCACGACCACCGCGCTGGTGTCCCCCGGCGGGAACGTCACGGTCTTCGACACCGAATGGAAGTCCGAGCCCACGGAGGCCGAACCGGCGGCGGTGGCCAGGTCCACCGTCACGGCGAGCGGGCTCCTGCGATCGAGCGAAACGACGAAGTCCGCCGGGTGCGTGCCGGAGTTCCCCTCGGTGACGTTCACGTTGCCCACCGACACCCGGGGCTCCACCACCACCAGTCGGCCCCCGGCGCCGTCCGACCGGACGTCGTAGAACCTCCCGCCGCCCGCCGCCGCTCCCGAGACGGAGCCGAACGCGCCCGACACCGAGGACGCGGTGATCACCCGGAAGGAGTCGCCGAGCGCCGGGGTGAACCCCGGGGCCGTCGCGATCGACAACGTGCCTCCGAGCATCGCCCCGCCGCCCAGCGCCAGGCGGTCGAACCCGGCGCCCGGCATCTTCCGGGCAATCTGGATCGACAAGCTCCCGCCAGCCTGCTGGTAGGAGGCGCCGCCACGGAGGATGCCCGGGGACAGCCCGGGCGCGATCGTGCCGCCGTTCACGTGGATGGGACCGTCGACGGTCCCCAGGCCGCCCACCACGCCTCCATTCACGGTGAACGCGCCGGCGGTCGTCTTGATCACCCCGCTGGGCGACTGCAGCGACGTTCCCCCGGCCGACTGGACGTAGGAGCCCGCGACAGCTGGCTCTTGCCGAGGAGGGTGACCGCGCCGGCCTGGGTCACGGGCCCGGTGACGTCCATCACGGCGCCGCTCTCCACCCGCACGTGGCCCGATCCGGCGTTGGTCAGCCGGGGCATCCGCAGCAGGCCCACCTGTGCGTCGATGCTCCCCGCGTTGACCACGGGGATCCCCAGCGTCGTCGGCCCGGTGCCGGCCTTCTTCACGAGGGAGCCTGCGTTGACGAACGTAGGCACCGCGCCCCCCGCCGTGAACAGCAGGCCGGTGGCCGCGGAATGATCGATGGCCACCACGCCGTCGTTGCGGATGACCACGCCCTGGCCGGTCCTGACGTCTCCTCCCGTCCAGCTCAGCGTCCCTGCGACGGTCAGGTCACGGAGGAGGAACTTCGCCCCCGCTCCCCCAACGCTCACGGTGACGTTCCCCCCGACGAGCGTCCCCCCCGTTCCCACCAGGGGACCCGCGGTGAAGCCGAACGCGCCCGTGATGGTGACGTGGCCCTTGCCTCCCAGGCGGCCGCCCGCGAGGGTCAGGTCCGAGGACTGCGAGGGGGCGCTCGCGTCGGAGACGTCGAGCTCCCCGGCAGAGACGTCGACGCCCTCGTGCGTCTCGATGCTCTTGATCTTCGTGGTGGTGTTGTTCGCGTAGCCCACCGTGATGTCGGGCGTCTGGTTGGAGATGCAGACGTTGTCGTTCGGCCCCGGCAGGCGCGCTCCGGCGCCGCCGATGGGCAGCCAGTTGTTGGCGTCGAACCACGAGTTGGTCCGGCCCCGGCCGACCCAGTTGATGGTCACGGTGCCCGGGCTGCACGGCGAAGCGGCCGCCGGCAACGCGGGGAGCAGCCCGGTGGCGAGAATCGACCCAAGCCGCCAGCTTCCATCGACGTGTCCCTCGTCCCGCGATCGCCGACCCCCGCCCGCGCCCGTGCCCGCCGGTACGGCAGGCTGGAGCGCACAGAACCATCGCTGCGGCGGACGTCGAGACTTCGCACGGGATTTTTCCCCGCGAATGCGGATGGACGGGTGCCTCCAGACGCGGCCGCGGAGCTAGGTCGGGCTCGCCGACGGCGTCGTGGCGGACGGGGTCACGGTCGGCCCGGAGGACGGGGTCGGGCTCGCCGAGCCTGTCGGCGTGGGAGTGGGCACCGGGCCGGTCGCCAGCTCCTGGGCCCGCCGGATGTCCTGCTGGGCGGCGGCGATCTCGGTCTGATAGGTCCCCAGGTCGCCGGCCTTCAGCGCGGCGTCCGCGGCCTGGAAGTGCCGCACGGCGTCCGCGATCAGCGCCTTCACCTGCTGGTTCACGGTCCCCCCGCCGGTGGGTGGCTGGTTCGGCTGCGTCGGCTGCGTGCCGAACGAGTCCGCAATCGCATCGTTCAGGTCGTTGCCGAGCCCCACGATGTTCCCGTGCACCACCACCACCCGCTTCAGCAGGGGGAACGCGCCCTCCTGGGTCCCCTTCACGAACACCGGCAGCACGTACAGGAACCCCTGGTCGATGGGGATGACCAGGAAGTTGCCGAACTCCACCGACGAGCCTCCCCTGCTGAGCAGCGTCCGCTGCTCGGAGAAGTCGGTGTCCGAGTTGATCTGGCCGAACACCTGCAGCGGACCGACGACGTTGGTCCCCGAGGGGAACTCGAACGAGACCAGCTTGCCGTAGTCCGACGGGTCGGACGGCGCCGCCATCCACGCGATCATGTTGTTGCGGCCGGAGGGCGTGAACGGCAGGATCAGCGTGAATTCCTCGCTGGTGTGCCCGGGCAGCAGCATCTGGACGTAGTAGGGACGCAGGGCGGGCTTCGTCTGGTTCTTCGCGGTCGGCACGGACGGGTCACCGGGCAGCGCCCAGAAGTCCTGCTTGCCGTAGAACACGCGGGGATTCTGGACGTGGTAGCTGGCGAACTGGTTGGCCTGTACGGAGAACAGGTCCTCCGGATACCGGAAGTGCGCCACCAGGTCCGGGTTCGCGTCCGCGACGGGCGTGAACAGGTCCGGGAACGCGTTCTGCCAGACCTGGATGATCGGGTCGTTCGGGTCGACCACGTAGTAGGTCATCGCACCGCTGTACGCGTCGACGACCACCTTCACGGAGTTCCGGATGTAGTTGGCCGAGCCCGGCAGCCCGCTGACCGAGCCCAGAGCGACGCTCTGCGAATAGGGATAGAGGTTCGTGGTGGTGTAGGCGTCCTGGATCCATACGAGCCGCCCGTCCACCTCCGCCGCGTAGGGGTCCCCGTCGTACTGCAGGAACGGAGCGGGCTTGGGGATGCGGTCCTGGATCCTCCGGTAGATCAGGACCCGGCTGTCGTTGTGGATCAGCCCGGAGATCAGGAGGTTCACGTCCTTGTACCGCCACGCGAACAGGACCTTGCCGAGGATCCCGCCCATGCGGATCCCGCCGCTCCCCTCGTAGGCGGGGGCCTGCTTCTGCTGCGAGTCCGACTGGTAGTCGAGCTCCCCGGAGCCGGTGTTCACCACGACGAAGGGGACGTCCTGGCGCTCACCGAAGTACACGCGCTGTCCGGTGTCCGCAAGCTGGAAGGGCGCCTGGTTGGGCTGGGGAGGGATGTCCTGCACCAGGAACGCCGGCTCGCCCTGGTCGGTGGCCGTGTTCACCTGGCTGGCCACCGCGCCGAAGCCGTGCGTGTAGACGAGGTGCAGGTTCTGCCATGTCCCACCCGTGCCGGGGATGCCGAGCTGGCTCACCTCCCGCGCCGAGATCATGACGACGCGCTGCGTGTCGCCGACCTTGTACCGGTCGACGTCGACATCCTGGAACTCGTAGTACTGCCGGATCCGCTGCAACGCGTCGTAGTTCTCCTTCAGCAGGCCGGGGTCCCACAGCCGGATATTGCTCACGGTGGCCGAGTTGTCCGTGACGCTCTGTTGGTCGATGTCCTGCGTCGGCGAGACCTGCGTCGACGAGATCTTGTCCAGCCCGAACGCGGCTCGCGTGGCCGCGATGTTGTCCCTGATGTACGGCTCTTCCCGCTGACGCTCCTGGGGGGCCACCGAGAACCGCTGGACGGCGGCCGGGTAGACCGCGCCGATCACGATGGCCACGAGCGCCAGCAGGCCGACCGCGATGGCCGGCGCGGCCCAGCCGCGGAACCGGATGTTCACGAAGAACACGATCGCGCAGATGATCGCGATGATCATGAGGACGGCCAGCGCCGGCTTCTGCGCGTGGATGTCCGTGTACGACGCGCCCTGCACCACCCCGCGCCGGCTGAACAGCAGGTCGAACCTCCCGAGGTAGTAGCCCCACGCCTTCACCAGGACGATCAGTCCCAGCAGCACCGACAGGTGGGCCTTCACCTGCGGGGTGACCCGTTCGGTGGTGGCCTGGAGCCGGATCCCGCCCCACAGGTAGTGGGCGATGGCCACGAGCACGGTGATGCCGACCAAGGCCGAGAACAGCCACCCCTGTACGAAGTGCAGGAACGGCAGCTTGAAGACGTAGAAGGACAGGTCCCGGTGATACACGGGGTCGGTCTGGCCGAACGTGACGCCCGAGGAGTTCCGCCACAGCTGGAAGGTCTGCCACTGCGAGGACGCCCCGATGCCGACGAACAGCGCGATGACGAACGCCAGCCCCGGCAGGATCCACTTGGCATAGGGCTCGATGGCCACCCGGTACCGCTCCACGACCTCCTGCTCGGGGGTGAACGTCCGGAAGGGCGGGATCAGGCGGCGGACGATCAGCAGGTTCGCGTAGAGCACCACGAAGAACAGCGCGCCGAACAGGAATCCCAGCCAGACCTTGGTCCAGAAGACCGTCCAGAAGACGCTCGAGAATCCGACCTCGCGGAACCACAGCAGGTCGATATAGAACCCCGACAGGACGTTGAGGGCGATGACGGCCAGCACGACCACCGCGGCGAGCGCGAGCAGCCAGCGGCGGCGGCGCGTCACGATGCGTTGGGCCACGGTGGTGCGGCTTCCTCTCCCCGCCCGACCTCGGCGCGGCCGGGTCGCCAGAGCCTATCACCGGCCCTCCGGTTTCCTGCACCCACTATCGGCCCCGGAGGTAGCCCAGCGCGTCCCGGAACGTCCGGACCGGAACCAGGCGCATGTCGGTGGGGACCGTCCTCGCCGCGGCCA
Organism: Actinomycetota bacterium; assembly: GCA_036395815.1. Taxonomy (GTDB): domain Bacteria; phylum Actinomycetota; class UBA4738; order UBA4738; family UBA4738; genus DASWCX01. The sequence goes on from DASWCX010000145.1 coordinate 7,500, forward strand.
GGTTGTCGACCGGGACCAGGAAGGCCGTCGCGCCGGCCCGCTCGGCGGCCGCGATCTTGTTCTCGACGCCGCCGATGGGGCCGACGTTCCCCCCCGCGTCGATGGTGCCCGTGCCGGCGATGGTCCGCCCGTCCGTGAGATCCCCCGGCGTCAGCAGGTCGTACAGGCCGAGCGCCCACATCAGGCCCGCCGAGGGGCCGCCGATCTCGCCGCTGGAGATCGACACGTCGAACGGGAAGTTCGGCACGGTCGAGATGCCGATCACCGCGCGGTGCACCCCGCCGCACCGGCGGCGGGTGAGCCGGACGTCGGTGGTCGCCCCCCCCGCCGCCACCCGGATGGTCAGGGGGGAGGACGTCGGGATCCCCTTCAGGACCCGGTCCAGCGTGGGCACATCCGGGATCTCCTGTCCGTTCACCGACTGGATGAGGTCGCCCGGGAACAGCCTCCCGTCTGCGGGACATCCCGATCCCATCGACTCCACGAGCGCGCCGGCGCCGTGGTCCTTCGGGTAGCCCTCCAACCGGGACAGGACCCAGTACGTCGCGTCGATCTTGCTCGTGTCCATCTCCGAGATCGACCGCAGGTCGGCGTGCTGCTGCGTCTCGCCGGGGAACACCAGCAGCGACTCCGGGACCACGCTCTCGGCGGGGTCGCGCCACGCCGCGATCAGCTTAGGGAGGGTCAGGCTCCGGAACGACACCGAAGTCAGGACGAACTTCCCCTCCGAGGGGTACAGGTGCCGCCCCGTCACGTGGATCAGCGGCTCCACCTCGCGCGCCGGCCCCGGGCCCTCGCCGAAGTACGGCAGCGGCACGGCCGAGAGCGCCAGGGCGAACGCGGCAATGGGGATGGCGGCCATGGCCCGGCGAGACACGGAAGCGATCGTACGGAATGCGCGGGAAATGCCAAGGCCGCCGTTCTACAGTGATGGCGTGCTGTGGCTGCTGATCGTCGTGCCGCTGCTGGTGGCGGCCGGGACCTCCGCGCTGCTGGTGTGGCACGAGATGGCGGCGGCCAACGGGACGCGCGGCCGCGGGACCCCCACGGCGGCCGGCTTCGGCCGGGGGGGGCGGGCGACACCGGTCGAGGCCTCCACCGAGCCGGCCCTGAAGACGTTCCTCGAGCCCGACTACTGGCGGCCGCTCTGGGTGCGGGCGCTGCGGATCGGGGCCCTGGCGCTGCTGATGGCCGCGGCGGCTGCCGCTATCGCGGTAGTGCTGTTCACGTTGGGGCGGTGGGCCGGCGACGCGCTCCGGAACTTCGTCTCCAAGGGGTAGGGCTCAGGCCCCCCGGGAGAACAGGAACGACGAGCGGTACCGGCCGTAGTGCTCGAGCATCCGGCCGGCGCCGAGCACCACGGTCTCCAGCGGAGCCTCGGTCACGTGCACCGGCACCTCGCACTCGCGGGCCAGCCGGACCTGGGTCCCTTTCAGCAGCGACCCGCCGCCGGTCAGGAACATGCCGGTCTCCAGCACGTCGTGGGCCAGCTCGGGGGGCGCCTCGGACAGCGAGTCCCGGGCCGCCTCCACGATGATCCGCACCGGCTCGGCCAGGGCCTCGCGGATCTCCTCCTCGGTGACCTCGACAGCCTTCGGCATCCCGGTGGACAGCTCGCGGCCGCGGACCCGGGCCGCGGGGATCCCGCCCGTGGGATAGGCCGAGCCGATGGCCATCTTGATCTGCTCCGCGGTGCGCTCCCCCACCGCGATGCCGTAGGCCTTGCGGACGTGGGCCTGCACGGCGGCGTCCATGTCGAACCCGCCGCACCGCACGGCCTTCCCCGCCACGATCCCGCCCATCGACACCACGGCCATCTCGCTGGTGCCGCCGCCGATGTCCACGATGAGGTTCCCGATCGGCTCGTGCACCGGGAGGTTGGCGCCGATGGCCGCCGCCAGCGGCTCATCGACCAGCACCACGTCGCGGGCCCCGGCGAGCTCCGCGGCCTCCTTCACCGCGCGGCGCTCCACCTCGGTGATGGCCGACGGGACGCAGATCAGGACCCGCGGCTTGGGAAAGCGCCCGACGCCGACCCGGCGCAGGATCAGCCGGATCATGTGCTGGGTGATGTCGAAGTCCGTGATCGCGCCGTGTCGCAGCGGGCGCATGGCCACGACGTTCCCGGGCGTCCGCCCGATCATCTCCCAGGCCTCGTCGCCCATGGCCAGGACGTCGCCGGTGCGGGTGTTGAGCGCGATGACGGTCGGCTCGTCGAACACGATCCCCTCGCCCTGCCGGTACACCAGCGTGTTCGCCGTGCCGAGGTCGATCGCCAGGTCGCGGCCCATCAGCTGCCCATCACCCAGTGGGCCTCCCCGGCCGTCAGGGCCTCCTTCTTCCAGATGGGCACGTCGCCCTTGATGCGCTCGATGCCGTGGCGGCAGGCGTCGAAGGCCTCCGCACGGTGGGGGGCCGAGCAGGCCACCACCACCGAGGCGTCGCCGATGCCCAGCTCGCCGGTGCGGTGCAGGAGCGCCGCCCGACGGACCGGCCACCGGTCGAGCATCTCGCCCGCGACCTCGCGCATCCGCCGCTCGGCCTCCTCCTCCCACGCCTCGTAGGTCAGGCCGGTCACCTCGCCGGCGTCGGAGTGGTCCCGCACGGTCCCCACGAACACGCACGTGCCGCCGGCGCCGGGGTCGTCCACCCAGGCCATCGCGGCGGAGGCGTCGAGCGGTTCGGCGGTGACGCGCACCAGGAGGCGCTCGACTGCCGGTTCGTCCATGGGCAGCAGTGTATCGACGGCGCCCCTGAAGGCGGCTGAACGTCGTCGAAGGAAATCCCCGCGCCGGGGGTCGAACCCCGGCCCCTGCCTACAATGGCTGGATGTCGAGCGACCTCCCCGATCCCCGGCGGAACCCGTCCTCGGGATCCGGCGACCCGTTCTCCGAGATCCCCTTGTTCCGCGAGATCCAGCGGGTCCTGATGTCCAGCACGGGGCCGGTGAACTGGGAGCTGGCCCGGCAGGTGGGGATCGCCCTGGTCGCGTCGGCCGGCGACGACCCACCCCCGACTGCCGAGGACCGCCGGAGCTTCGAGGACACCGTCCGGGCGGCCGAGCTGCACGTGGCGGAGTTCACGGGCCTCCCCCAGCCGACCAACGTGGTCCGGGTCGAGACCCTCCGCTGCGCCGAGTGGGTGGAGTCCGCGATCCGCGGGCTGAAGGACATGGTGGAGCCGTCGGCCGCCCGCATGGGGCAGGCCTTCAGCACCATGCCCCAGCCGGAGGGAGGCGAGGAGCAGCTGCCGCCCATGGCCGGCGCGGTCCTCCAGCAGGTCGTCCCGCTCCTCCTCGGCGCCCAGGCCGGGACCGCGATCGGCGTGCTGGCCCAGCGCGTGCTCGGCCACTCGGACGTGGCGGTCCCCCGGCCCGCCCCGGTCGTCGTCGGGTTCGTCGCGCCCAACGTCGCGGCCTTCGAACGGGACTGGTCGCTGTCCCCGGTCGAGTTCCGGGCCTGGGTGGCCCTGCATGAGGTCGTCCACCGGTTCCAGTTCGCCCGGCCGTGGGCCCGGGAACACCTGCTGTCGCTGGTCCGGGACTTCGCCGCGAACCTGACGGTGGACATGGGCCAGCTCATGGAGCAGCTCCAGGGCCTCGATCCCACGAACCCCGAGGCGCTGCAGGAGCTCATGCGCTCGGGCAACGATCTGCTGACGCCCCAGCTCGACCAGGAGCAGCGCCTGCAGCTGGCCCGGGTGCAGTCCTTCCTGGCCGCCGCGGCCGGATACACCGAGCACGTCACGCGGGCGGTGGGCCGCCAGATGCTCACCGCGGCCGACCGCATCGAGGAGGCGCTGCGCCGGGGCCGCGAGGGCGAGGCCGGCGAGCCCGTCTTCGAGCGGCTGCTCGGCATCGAGATGGCCCCGGAGCAGTACGAACAGGGAGAGCGGTTCTGCGAGGTCGTGGTCGAGCAGACCGGCGAGCCGACGCTCGCGCGGATGTGGGACGCCCCCGAGTCGCTGCCGTCGAAGCCGGAGCTCGAGGAGCCCCGGCTGTGGCTGGCGCGGATCGCCTGACCCGGACCCTCGGCTATCCTGTCGCTCGCCATGCCGGCCGGTGAGCTCGTCTTCGCCAACGTGGTCGACCAGCGCGTGTTCCAGGTGCAAGGCCGGGAGGGGGAGCCGGGCATCTACGTGCTGACGCTCCCCGGCCGGGCGCTGCCGTTCACCGTGTACCGGGCCTGGAAGGCACCGACGGGCCTGGTGGCCGAGGAGATCCGGATCACCGCGCCCTCCGGGGCGGTGGCCCATCGGTGGGGGCCCATCCCCCGCCGGATGGTCGGCTCGATGGACCTGACCATCGAGCAGGACGTCATCGACGACGCTGTGCTGCCGGAGGCGGGGTCCTACGTGGCCTCGTTCATCCTCGAGGACCACATCATCGGCCAGATCGAGGTGCCCGTGTACCTCCAGCAGGCGCCCACGTCGCTGCCGAAGCACATCGAGGACGGCCTGAAGCGCTCGGACGTCATCTGGGTCGGGGTCCCCAAGGACGGGCGGCGGAAGCGGGGCCTCTTCAGCAAGCACAAGGGCACCATCAACTACCCGAACATGATCCCGGCCTGGTTCGCGTACAAGGGCGGGAAGATCTACGTGCTCTCCCAGAAGGAGCACGGGCCGCAGGAGCAGACCATCCCCGGGTTGGGCGAGGCCCCGGAGGTCACCGTTATCACCCGCCGCAAGGGCCGCGACACCTCACTCGACCGGTTCCCCGCGAGCGTCCGGATGCTCGAGGAGGGCCCGGACTACGACCAGGCCCTGGCCACGCTCGCCGACCGCCGCCGCAGCCGGTTCGGCCCGCCCGAGGAGTCGATCGAGCGGTGGCGGGGCTCCGCGGTGGTCGCGGAGCTCACGCCGATCGTGTCGAGTTAGGCCATCGGGCGGCCCAGGGCCCTGGCCAGGGCCGTCAGCTCGGCGCCGAGCGCCTCGACCTCGTCGGGGGTGAGCGCCTGGGGCCCGTCGCACAGCGCCTCGGAAGGCCTCGGGTGGACGTCGATCATCACGCCGTCGGCGCCGGCCGCGAGCGCCGCCCGGGCCATCGGCGCCACGAGGTCGTGGCGGCCCGTGGCGTGCGAGGGGTCGACCACGACCGGCAGGTGGGTCTCGATCTGGGCCGCGACCATCCCGGACAGGTCCAGCGTGTTCCGGGTGGCGGTCTCGAAGGTCCGGATGCCCCGCTCGCACATGACGATCTCGGAGTTGCCCTGCTGGGCCACGTACTCCGCGGCCATCAGCCACTCCTCCACCGTGGCGGACAGGCCCCGCTTCAGCAGGACCGGCTTGTGGACCCGGCCGACCTCCTTCAGCAGCGCGAAGTTCTGCATGTTCCTGGTGCCGATCTGCAACGCGTCCGCGACCTCCGCGACGTGCTCGACGTCGGCGGCATCCACCACCTCCGTGACCACCGGCAGGCCGGTCTCCTCGCGGCACTCGGCCAGGATCTCGAGGCCCTGGCGGGCCAGCCCCTGGAACGCGTACGGCGAGGTCCGGGGCTTGTACGCGCCGCCGCGCAGCACGGTCGCGCCCGCCCGGGCGGCCGCCCGGGCGGCGGCGAGCGCCTGCTCCCGGGTCTCGACGGCGCACGGTCCCGCGATCACGGAGAACGTCGACCGGCCGATCCCGGCCTCCCCGATGTGCACGGTCGACGGCGTGGGGTGGAGCTCCCGCGCGACCAGCTTGTAGGGCTTGCCGACCCGGACGACCTGCTCGACGCCCGGCAGCGTGGCCAGGGGCAGCGACAGGAAGGCCTCCGTGTCCCCGACCAGGCCGATGATCGTCCGGAACTTCCCCGGCGAGACGAAGGCGTCGCCCCCCGCCTCGCGGACGCGCTCCACCACGCGCTCGACGTCGGTCTCCGCCGCGTCCGTCCTCATCACGACCACCATCGCGACCTCCCACTCGGCCGGGCCACCCGCGGGTCTCACGAAGAAACCCCGGGCTTCCTGCCCGGGGTCCCTGTGCGGTGCTTCTTGGCTGCAGGTGACTACGCCGGGCTTCGCCCCGCGAAATACCACTCGGCAAAGAAGAACCGCTGCTGCATCGTGCGGCGATTGTGCCCGTTCCGGGCCGGTTCGGCAACCCCCATCTTGCCGGCGGGCAGGACGGCCCGGGTAGGATTCGCGCGGCCATGTCCCTCACCGTCGTCGACCATCCGCTCGCCCAGCACCTGCTGACGTCCCTGCGGGACTCCCGGACGCCGCCGCCGGTGTTCCGGACGCTGACCAAGCGCCTGACGCTCGCGCTCGTCCTGGAGGCGGTCCGGGACCTCCCCACCCGCGACGTCCCGGTCCAGGGGGCGCTCGAGGACAGCACGGGCCACGTCATCGAGGCCGACCTGGTGGCGGTGCCCATCCTCCGGGCCGGGCTCGGCATGCTGGAGGCGGTCACCGAGCTGTTCCCGGAGGTCGCGGTGGGCTACGTCGGGCTGGAGCGCGACGAGGCCTCGCTGCTCCCCCAGTCCTACTACCGGAAGATGCCGCCGCTGGCCGGCCGGCAGGTGCTGGTGCTCGACCCCATGCTGGCCACGGGCGGCTCGGGGGCCGCGGCCTGCGCGGCGGTCAAGGAGGGTGATCCGGCCGGCGTCCGGTTCGTGTGCGTGGTGGCGGCCCCGGAGGGGGTCGCCAAGCTGGAACAGGAGCATCCGGACGTCCCGATCTTCGCCGCGTCGCTGGACCGTCAGCTGAACGACCGCGGCTATATCCTGCCGGGGCTCGGGGACTTCGGCGACCGGCTGTTCGGCACCGAGGGGTGACGGCTGCGAGAGGGCCTGAACCCGCGGAGCCGGCGGCGTCGTAGGACCTGTAGGGGGCCGGACTCGCTTGACCTCACCGACCCCATCCGAAAGAGTATGCCCGCCTCGGAAGGCGGGCCCCGCGGGGGGCCGGCAGAGGCAGGGGAAGGAGAGGGTAATGAGGAAATTCTTCCGCCCGCTCGCTTTGCTCGCGATCCTCGGCATCGTGGGCGCGGCGTGCGGCAACAACAACGAAGGCCCCGGCGGGACCAGTGCGCCGGCGCAGACCTCCGGGGGCGCGGCCGCGTCACCGACGGGCGAGCCCGTGAAGATCGGACTTGTGTACGACACGACCGGACGCGGCGACAAGTCCTTCAACGACTCCGCCGCCGCCGGGCTCGACAAGGCGAAGGGCGAGTTCAACCTCGACGCCAAGGAGCTGACGCCGAATTCCGGGGGCACGAACCGCGCCGACCTTCTGAGTCTCCTCGCAACTCAGGGATACGGGCTGATCATCGGCGTCGGGTTCCTGTTCGCGCCGACGATGGGCGCCGCCGCGCACCAGTTCAAGGACGTGGACTTCGCCGACGTCGACGGCTTCATCGACAACACGACATGCGACACCTGCGAGGACGAGACCCCGGACGGGAACCTGACCTCCCTGCTGTTCGCCGAGAACGAGGGGGCCTTCCTGGTGGGGTGCGCCGCGGCGCTCAAGTCGAAGTCGCACCACGTGGGCTTCATCGGCGGGGTGAACATCGACCTGATCCAGAAGTTCCAGGCGGGGTATGACGCGGGTGTCCAGCATTGCGGCAAGGGCACCAAGGTGGACCACTCGTACATCAGCCAGCCGCCGGACTTCACCGGGTTCGACGACCCGGCCAAGGCCAAGACCATCGCCCAGGGCATGTACCAGGGCGGGGCGGACGTCGTGTATCACGCGGCGGGCGGCTCCGGCGCCGGACTGTTCGCGGCGGCAGAGGAGTTCTCGCAGGAGAACAACACCCACGTCTGGGCCATCGGCACGGACTCCGACCAGTACCTGTCGGCGCCCCCCGACCAGCAGCCGTTCATCCTCACGTCGAACCTGAAGCGGGTGGACGTCGCCGTGTACGACACCATCAAGGACTACGTGAACGGGAACTTCACGGGCGGCATCAAGACCTTCGACCTGAAGTCTGACGGCGTCGGATACGCGACCTCCGGCGGGTTCGTCGACGACATCAAGTCGAAGCTCGACGAGCTGGCCGGCAATATCAAGGCCGGCATCATCAAGGTTCCGACGACGCTGGGGGGCTAGCCGGTACGGGAATTCCCGGCTTGCAAGGATGGACGGGCCCGGGGAGACTCGGGCCCGTCCCCTTTCCGGGGACCACCACGACATGGGCGATGTGACCACCCAGGCTCACGCGGTACGGCTCCAGGGAATCACCAAACGGTTCCCCGGCGTGGTGGCCAACGACGACATCAACATCGAGGTCCGGCCGGGCGAGATCCACGCGATCGTCGGTGAGAACGGAGCCGGCAAGTCGACCCTGATGAAGATCCTGTACGGGATGCAGCGTCCCGACGAGGGGACCATCGAGGTCAACGGCCGGGTCATGCACTTCCGTTCCCCCAAGGAGGCCATCGCCGCGGGCATCGGCATGGTCCACCAGCACTTCATGCTGGCGGACAACCTCACGGTCCTCGAGAACGTCGCCCTCGGCGCCGAGCCCCACCGGGGGCCGCTGCTCCAGTACGGCGAGGCCCGCGAGCGGATCCGCGAGCTGGCAACGACCTACGGGATGCCGCTCGATCCCGACCGGCTGGTCGAGGAGCTGTCCGTCGGGGAGCGCCAGCGGGCCGAGATCATCAAGGTCCTGTACCGGGTGGCGCGCATCCTGATCCTCGACGAGCCGACCGCCGTCCTCGTGCCGCAGGAGGTCGACGAGCTGTTCCGCAACCTCCGCGAGCTGAAGCGTGAGGGCGTCACGGTCATCTTCATCTCCCACAAGCTCGACGAGGTCCTGGCCATCGCCGACCGAATCACAGTGGTCCGGGCCGGCAAGACGGTGAAGACCGTGAACCCCGGCGACGTGACCGCCCGGCAGCTCGCCGAGCTCATGGTGGGCAGCGAGCTCCCCCGTCCGGAGACCCGGGCCTCCACGGTCACCGACGTGGTGGAGCTCGCGGTGCAGAACGTCGCGCTCCGGGGGATCGGCGACCGGTGGATCCTGCAAGACATCGGCTTCGAGATCCACCGGGGCGAGGTCGTGGGCATCGCCGGCGTCGAGGGCAACGGCCAGGCGGAGCTCGTGCAGGTCATCATGGGCCTGCGCACCGCCGACCAGGGACGGATCAGCCTCAGCGGCAGGGACATCACCCGGGACTCCACGCACGAACGGCGGGAAGCCGGCATCGGCTATATCCCGGAGGACCGCCAGGAGATGGGGCTCCTGCTGGAGGCCCCGCTGTGGGAGAACGCGATGCTCGGCCACCAGGACAAGGCTCCGTTCTCCTCCGGCCCCTGGGTGAACAAGGCGGGAGCCCGCGCGCGTACCGCCGAGATGATCGAGGAGTTCCGGTTGGTGACCCCCGGCGTCGACGTCTCGGCGTTCGCGCTGTCCGGCGGCAACCAGCAGAAGCTCATCGTGGCCCGGGAGATGACCGCGAAGCCCAACCTGCTGATCGCCTCCCAGCCCACCCGGGGGATCGACGTCGGGGCCCAGGCGGCCGTGTGGGAGGCCATCCGCGAGGCCCGCCGCCGGGGCATGGCGCTGCTCCTGATCTCGGCCGACCTGGAGGAGCTCATCGGGCTCTCGGACACGCTGTACGTGATCTACGGCGGCCGGCTGGTGGCGAAGCTCGACCCGAACGAGGTCACGCCCGAGGAGCTGGGCTCCTACATGACGGGCGCCAAGGGCGCCGAGGGCGCGGCGTCCGCCGGCGAACGCGACGCCCAGCCCGGCGTGCGAACGCAGGTGCCCGGGGCGCCGGTGCAGAGCGACCCGGCCGCCTCGGAGCCCACGGGCGCCGACCCGGACGCCGCGGCCGGCGAGGACGGGCGGCCGTGAGACTCCGGCGGGTCCTCCTCAGCGTGCTGGCGCCCGTCTCGGCGCTGATCGCCGCGCTGGCCATCTCGTCGGTGGCGCTGCTGCTGATCCACAAGAACCCGTTCACCGCGTTCAAGTCGATGTTCAGCTACGGCATCCAAACGTCGCAGATGATCTCGATCGTCAACGTGGCCGTCCCCCTGTACCTGTCCGCCCTGGCGGTGGCCATCGGGTTCAAGATGAACCTGTTCAACATCGGCGTGAACGGCCAGTATCTCCTGGCCGCCCTGATCGCCGCGTGGGCGGGCCAGCTCGTGAATCTGCCGGCGCCACTCGAGATCCTCTACATCCTGCTGGTCGCCATGGCCGTGGGCTCGTTCTGGGCGGGCATCGCGGGCGTGCTCAAGGTGACCCGAGGCGTCCACGAGGTCATCGGCACGATCATGCTGAACACGATCGCGACGGGCGTGAGCTCTTATCTGCTGTTCCACTTCCTCCGGCAGAAGTCGACCGCCGCGAACCTCACCACCCAGACGCCGTTCCTGCCGAAGTCGGCCAACTTCCCGAACCTGGCCCACGGCGCCCCGGAGAACCTCACCGGCTTCGCCGTCGTGGCGCTGATCGTGGGGGCGCTCTACTACGTGGTGGTGTGGCGCACGCGGTTCGGGTACAACCTGCGGGCCTCCGGCCTGAACCCGGAGGCGGCCCGGGTGAGCGGGGTCGATCCCCGGGGCATGATCCTCAAGACCATGCTGCTGTCCGGGGCCATCGCCGGACTGGTCGGTATGACCTCCCTGCTGACCTTCAATCACGCCTACACGCTGGACTTCCCCGCGGATCTCGGGTTCACGGGGATCGCCGTCGCCCTCGTCGGGAGGAACCACCCCGTCGGCATCGGCGTCGCGGCGCTGCTGTTCGGGTTCCTCCAGATCTCGGCCCAGATCCTCGACTTCAACGACATCCCCAAGGAGATCTTCCTGATCATGGAGGGCGTGATCATCCTGACGGTGGTCGTCGCCTACGAGCTGGTCCGCCGAGCCGTCGAGCGCCAAGAGGTGAAGGCGGCCGCGGAAGGGAGCCGCCGATTGGCCGAGGCGCGAGCCGAGCATGCCGAGGGGGTGACCGTCTAGGTGAGTGAGCAGAAAGTAGGCCGACCAGGAACCGGAACTGCTCGCCTCCGGTCTCTTGGCAGGGGAGAATCACATCGGTGTAATCTCCCCTGGAGGTCCTGATGCTTGG
>DASWCX010000146.1:0-11649 GCA_036395815.1 Actinomycetota bacterium
CCGGCGCACGCCGTCGGCAAGGGAGACCGTCCGTTCGCTTTGCGTGTCTAGCTAATTCGGACTAGTTTACCTACCCACGGGTAGGAATCCTCCACCGGAGCCTGCGGAGCGCCCCGGCGGCTTCGTCGAGCGTTAAGGGGAGGAAGCATGCGAGCACGAACGTTCGCTTCACTAGCCCTGGTCCCGCTTCTCCTGGCCGCCCTCGCCGTCACCACCGCGGCTCCGGCCGCGGGCGCGACCTCCCGCGTGTTGCTGGTGGGGTCGTGGCACGGCGTCCACGGCCAGTACCGGACGATCCAGTCGGCCGTCGACGCGGCGCAGTCCGGGGACTGGATCCTGGTCGGACCCGGCGACTATCACGAGTCGGCGTGGGACGACCTCGCCGGGGTCTACATCACCACCCCCGGCCTCCATCTCCGCGGCATGGATCGCAACCGTGTGATCGTCGACGGCACGCTGCCCCAGGCGACGAAGCCGTGCGATCCGAACCCCGCCCTGCAGGACTTCGGGCCCATGGGCGAGGAGGGCTACGCCGAGGGCCGAAACGGCGTGTGGGTCGATGAGGTGAACGGCGTCAGCGTGGAGAACCTCACCGCGTGCAACTTCCTGTCGAGCAAGGAGGGGGAGAACGGCAACCAGATCTGGTTCGACGGCGGCGACGGCTCGGGACACCAGAACATGGGCGCGTTCACCGGCCGCTACCTCACCGGGACGTCCACCTACTACGTCGACGGCGACCCGCGCCTGGCCCAGTACGGCCTGTTCGCCGACAACACGTACGGCCCCGGGCTCTTGTCGCAGGGATACGCGTCGAACATGGCCGACAGCTCGATCTACATCGGGGCGTGCCCGGACTGCAACGTGGTGGTGGACCACGTGATCGCGCGATACAGCGCCATCGGTTACTCCGGGACCAACTCCGGCGGGCACCTCATCATCCAGAACTCGGAGTGGGACCACAATCGCTCGGGCATCGTCCCGAACAGCCTCAACAACGACGACCAGCCCGCGCCCCAGGACGGCGCGTGCCCGGACCAGGAGCCGGGTCCGTACGGAAACGGCTCGTGCACGATCTTCAGGAACAACTACGTCCACGACAACAACAACCCGAACACGCCCACCAACGACACGTCTGGCCTGGTTCCGATCGGGACCGGCATCGAGACGCCCGGCGCGTCGAACGACACCTTCGTCGGAAACACCGTCGTGAACAACGGCGGATGGGGCATCGTGATCTTCGACTTCCCCGACTCGGAGACGCCGCCACCCGGGGTGAACTGCCAGGGCGGGGTCGGGTACGGGCAGGTGTGCTTCTTCGCGGCGTCGGGGAACGAGGTCGCCCACAATCGCCTGGCGCACAACGGCTTTTTCGGCAACCCGGGGAACGTCGACCTCGGGAACGAGGCCTCGTCGGTGATCCCGGGCAACTGCTTCCATGGGAACACCGACCCGAAGGGCCTGACCAGCGACCCGCAGGACATCGAGACGGTGGACGGCACCTGCGGCGGGCCGGCCCCGGGCGATCTCACCCTCGCCGGGCAGCTGGTCTGCGCGTCCGGGCTGCTGGACATGGGATATCCCGGGTTCCAGTGCCCGGGCCCGGCCAACTACCCGCAGCGAACCCAGGTCCGGATGTCCGGGATCGAACCGCAGCCCTCGATGCCCGACCCCTGTGCGGGCGTTCCCACCAATCCGTGGTGCCCTGCGGGCGGGGGCTCGCCGCATGGCCCGGGTCCCGCGTCGCAGGGGCCGGCCACGTTTCCGGTCCGCCCGGTCCGAACCGGGGGGGCCCGATGATGCGTCGGCGCGGGTGGCTCGCGCTCGCCACCGCGATGCTCATGGCGGCCGTCCCCACGACCCGGGCCGCCGGCGACGGAACCGCGGGCGCGAATGGCCTGTTCCTGAACATCCTCCCCTCCGGGCAGGGCAAGAGCGTCAACGCGGTGGAGGCCGCGGAATTCGAAGCGACCGGCAAGTACCCCGCCCACTTCGTCGACCAGCTCGGCATGTACGACTCGCTCCCCACCCAGGCCGACCAGGTCACCGACTCGAACCTCAGGGACTACTTCAAGGACGAGTCGTTCGGCGTGGCCCCCGGCAACATCGAGCGCACCGAGACGCCCGAGCCCGGCCTCACCATCGCCTGGGACACGTGGGGGGTCCCCCACATCCAGGGCCAAACCCGCGAGGAGGCCATGTTCGGCACGGGCTACGCGGCCGCAGAGGACCGGCTGTTCATGATGGACGTGCTGCGGTACGTAGGCCGGGGACGGCTCTCCGAGCTCCTCGGGCCGACCGACGACGACTTCGCCATGGACCGTGCCACCTATCTGGCCGCCGGGTACTCGGAGTCCGAGCTCAAGACGCAGGTTCGCCGGTTGACGAAGTTCGGAGCCGTGGGGCGGCAGGTCATCCGGGACGGACAGCAGTACATCGCCGGGATCAACCAGCGGATCCAGGAGGACCTGGCCGACCCGGACAAGATGCCGGCCGAGTACCCCGCGCTCCAGATCCTCCCCCAGAACTGGGAACCCGCGGACCTGGTGGCGGTGGCGGTAGTGATCCAGGCCGAGTTCGCCGGCGGGGGCGGCAACGAGCTGCTCAACGCGGTGTTCAAGACCGACGCGGAACAGACCCTGGGGACCAAGGAGGGCGACGCGCTGTTCCAGGACCTCCGAGAACGGGAGGATCCCGAGGCCCCCACCACCGCCGACACCGCCTTCCCCTACATGACGCCGGGCCCGGTGGATCCGAACGCCGTGGCCGTGCCCGACGCGGGCACGGTGGCCCCCTATGACCCGCTGACGCTGACCCCGCAGGGCGGTGGGAGCGGGCCGAAGTCTGGTCGGCTGACCCCGGGGAGGCTGAACCCGTACGTGGCCTTCCGGCAGGCTCTGACGCGGATCGGCCTGAGGATGCCTGACGCCGAGAGCAACTGGCTGGCGGTCAACGCCGACCGCACCAGAGACGGGCATCCCATCGCGGTCATGGGACCGCAGGTGGGCTACTTCATCCCCCAAATCCTCATGGACATGGACGTCCACGCGCCGGGGCTGGACGCGCGGGGAGCCACCTTCCCCGGGATCAGCCTGTACGTGCTGTTGGGCCGTGGGCCGAACTTCGCCTGGAGCGCCACCTCAGGGGAGTCCGACGAGATCGACGTCCGGGCCGAGAAGCTGTGCGATCCGGGCGGGGGCGACCCCGGCCCTGATTCGACGTACTACGAGTTCAACGGGCGGTGCGTGTCCATGTACACGCGCCAGGATCAGTGGGTGTCGAAGCCGACGCCCGGCGGTCCGGGGCAGCCCACGTTGGTCCAGGCGAACGTCCAGCGCACGGTGCATGGCCCGGTGATCGCCCGGGCCCAGGTGGCCGGAGCGCCGGTGGCGTACGTGAGCCAGCGCTCGACGTTCGGCGCGGAGCTGGACTCGGCCACCTCGTTCGAGATGCTGAACAGCGATTCGGTCCACGACGTGGCGTCGTTCCAGCGGGCCATGAGCCACGAGACCGGCTCGTTTAACTGGCTGTACGTGGACGACCAGCACGTCGGCTACTACCACTCCGGTCTGTATCCGGTTCGAGCCGCGGGCGTTGACACGGACCTCCCCTCATGGGGAACGGGCCAGTGGGAGTGGCAGGGATTCGTTCCTCCATCGCAGCATCCACAGGCCGTCGATCCGAGCAAGGGATGGATCGACTCCTGGAACAACAAGCCGGCGCCGAAGTGGGAGGCGTCCGACGCCAACTACAACTTCGGCCCGGTGCATCGGGTGCAGATGCTGTCGTCGCGCCTGGCCGACCGGGTCCCCCAGGGGAACATGACGCCCGCCGACATGGTGAAGGTCATGGCCGACGCGGCCACGGTGGACCTTCGCGGGCAGGAGGTGATGCCGGCCGTGCTGCGGGCGATCGGGAGCGACCCCGGATTGCAGCAGTACCTGGACATCATGCGTCAGTGGGTCGACTCGGGCGCCCACCGGATCGACCGGGATGGGAACGGCCAGTACGACGATCAGGCCGCGGTGGCGCTGATGGACACATGGTGGACCCCGATGGTCACCACCATGTTCTCTTCGACGATGGGCCGGGGCGACCTGTTCGAACAGTTCCCCATGGCCTTCGACGACCAGAACCGGACCCTGGGGTTGGGCTCGTCGTTCCAGGACGGTTACTACGGCTACGTGCAGAAGGCGGTCCGAATGGCGCTTGGAGAGGGGGTGGCCCAGCCCTATCAGGTCCTGACGTGCGGCGACGGGACGCTGGAGGGATGCCGGTCCGCACTGATCGACAGCCTCCAGCAGGCCATCGACAAGCTGGGGCCGGATCCGAGCACGTGGAACGCCGACGAGGCCGGGGACGCCATCGTGTACGAGGCCGTGGGGCTGATCACGCTCGACCCGCAGCCGTGGCAGAACCGTCCAACGTTCCAGCAGGTGGTGCAAGTGGGCGGGTAGGCCGAACTTAACCGGCTGGAAACACCGATGTCATTGCCCGGAAATGCGCATGCCCTATAACCCCTGCAACGCGGGCGGACCTTGGGAGGTGCGGGGTGGCGATGACCTCGAACGGCGGGGTGGCACCGGACGGCGGCGGGACATCGAACGGCGGCGGGACATCGAACGGAGCCCGGGCGAAGGCCAGAGCCCGGATGAGCCGGGGCAAGACACTGGCGGCGCTCTCGCTGCTGACGCTGCTGGGGTTCATCGTCGTGGGGCGGCTGACCCACACGGGCGACGCCGCGGGCACCAGCACCGGCGGGGTGAGCGACTTCCTGGGGGCCACCGGGGCGAGGACGGTCCCCGTGTCGCAGGTCGGGCTGAACCAGCTTGCCGCCGAGGCCGGGCACGCCCGGGTGGCCATCAACTTCACCTGGCTCCTGATGACCGGGTATCTGGTGCTCTTCATGCAGGCCGGGTTCGCGCTGCTCACGGCGGGGCTGACCCGGGCCAAGAACGCCGGCCACATGTTCATGCTCAACTTCGCGGCGTTCGTCGTGGCGCTCATCGCGTACTACGCCGTCGGGTTCGCCTTCCACTTCGGCGGGGTGGCTCCCATCGCCAACCTGGGCGGCGTGGGGCATCTGAGCGCGCTGAAGGGTCTCGGGACCAACTGGGGGCTGCTGGGGTGGAAGGGGTTCTTCCTCCAGAGCGGGGGGACTTACGACGTTGGCTCGATGGCGCTGTTCCTGTTCGAGGTCGTGTTCATGGAGACGGCCGGCTACATCATCATCGGGGCCATCGCCGAGCGGATCACCTTCGCCGGGCTGATCTTCTCCGAGCTGGCCATCGGAGCGGTGATCTACCCCGTGTTCGGCAACTGGGTGTGGGGCGGGGGCTGGCTGGCCCACCTGGGGCAGACACTCCATCTCGGGCACGGGGCGGTGGACTTCGCCGGCTCGGGCGTGGTGCACGCGACCGGCGGGTTCGCCGCGCTGGCCCTGGCCATGGCCCTCGGTCCTCGGATCGGCAAGTTCAACGCGGACGGGACGCCCAACGCCATCCCCGGACACAACCTGGGATACGTGGTGACCGGAACGTTCATCCTCCTGTTCGGCTGGATGGGTTTCAATCCGGGCTCGACCCTTGGGGCCACCGACCTTCGGATCTCGGTGGTGGCGGTCAACACGCTGCTGGCGGCGTGCTTCGGGGCGGCCGCGGCCATGGCGTGGACGAACTGGAAGTGGGGGAAGCCGGACGTCTCGATGGCGTGCAACGGGATGCTGGCCGGCTGCGTGGCCATCACCGCCCCGTGCGCGTTCGTCGCTCCATGGGCGGCGGTGCTGATCGGATCGGTGGCCGGAGTCATCGTCTGTTATGGGGTGTGGTTCTTCGACCACCGGGCTCGAGTGGACGACCCGTGCGGGGCCGTCTCGGTGCACGGCCTGTGCGGCGTGTGGGGCGTGCTGTCGGTGGGGCTGTTCGCCGACGGGACGTACGGTGGCGGGTGGAACGGCGTGGACGGGACGGTCAGGGGCCTGCTGTATGGGAGCCCGGGCCAGCTGTTCGCGCAGGTGGCGATGATCGTGGTGAACCTGGCCTGGGCATTCGGGGCCACGTTCCTGCTCATATCGGTGGCCAAGCGGTTCATGGCCATCCGCGTGTCTCCGGAGGTCGAGCTGGAGGGCCTGGACATGGCGGAGTTCGGGGCGGTGTGCTACCCGGAATTCGTGCTGAAGGCCGGCCCGGGCCAGGCCCACACCACCGAGCGGGTCGGGCCGGCTACGGCGAAGCCGGGCCCGATGGTGAAGCTCGACGCCGAGCTCGCCGAGTCCCTGGTGGAGGAGACCACCCGCCGGGTGCTCGAGCTGGTGCGGGCGGGCGAACGCCCTCCGGACTGAGCGGCGGGTTCACCCCTGAGCAGGTGGCTCGGTCCCCAGCGCCAGCTCGAGCGCGTCCGGGTACTTGTACACGGTGCCGGTGTTGATCAGCACGATGCGATCGTCCGGTCCCAGTTCGCCCCGCTCCCGAAGCCGGACCGCCGCGGCCAGCGTCGCCGCACCCTCGGGCGCCGCCGCCACCCCCGCCCGCCCCAGCTCGACCATCATCTCCGCGATGAGCTCGTCGGAGACCGCCACGGCCGTTCCCCCGGTCTCCCGAACGGCCCGAAGGACCAGGAAGTCGCCCCGGGCCTTGGGCACCCGGAGGCCCGCGGCGAAGGTTCGCCCGTCGGGCCAGGACTCCGACTCCTCCCGCCCCTCCTCGAAGGCGTTCACCAGGGGAGCGCAGCCTTCGGACTGCGTGACAATGAGACGCGGAGTGTCACCTTGTAACCATCCGATCCTTCGGAGCTGGTCCAGTGCGCGCCAGATCCCGATCAGGCCGACTCCCCCGCCGGCCGGATAGACGATCGCGTCGGGCATCGTCCACCCGAACTGCTCGGCGAGCTCCAGGCCGAGGGTCTTCTTGCCCTCGATCCGGTAGGGTTCCTTCAGGGTTGAGACGTCGAACCATCCACGCTCCGCGGCCATCCCGTCGATCAGCGCGCCAGCCTCGGAGATGAGCCCGTCGACCAGCATCACGTCGGCCCCGTGGAGCCGGCACTCGAGAAGGTTCGCCGGCGGCGCGTCGCGCGGCATCGCCACATGCACCCCGACCCCCGCGGCCGCTCCGTAGCAGGCCCAGGCTCCGCCCGCGTTCCCCGCGGTGGCCAGGGCCACGTCCGCCACGCCGAGCTCGCGGGCCCGGGCCACCCCGCACGCCGCGCCTCGAGCCTTGAACGTCCCGGTCGGGTTCAGGCCGTCGTCCTTCACCCAGAGCCGCGGCAGGCCGAACCTCCTCCGCAGCACGGGGGTCGGAACGAGCGGCGTCAGACCCTCGCCCAGGGAGACAACACGGCCGGGGTCCTCGACGGGCAGGAACTCCCGGTACCGCCACATCGTGGGCGGGTGGCCGGAGAGCGCCTCCTTGCTCGCGGCACGCGCCACCGACTCCAGGTCGTACTCGACCAGCAAGGGCGAGCCACAGGGGCAGAGGCCGTGCAGCTCTCGATGGTCCAGCGCGCGCCCGCAACGAGGGCAGGACAGCGAGGTGACGAAGGAGCCCACGCCGCGGCGTCAGGCCGAGTCGGTGACCTGCCCGCGGACGGTGCGACGCTCCTCCAGCCGCCGCTGGAACCGCTCCGCCAGCTCCGGGTTGGTGGCGAGCACCTCCTCGAACGAGTCGCGCGGGATGATCATCAGCTCGGCGTCCTCGAGCGCCCGAGCGGTCTTCGAGTGCTGGGTCCGCAACAGCATGGAGAACTCGCCAAAGGACCCGCCCGGGCCCACGCGGGAGATCTCCACCTGCTCACCGTCCTTCGCCTCCAGGATCACCACCTGTCCCGAAAGCACGATGTAGAGGGCTTCGGACTCGGAACCGGGCTCGAACACCACGCTTCCCGCGGAGAAGGCGAGGTTCGTCGACGCCCCCACGATCTGAAGCAGTGTTCGGTCGTCCAGAGGGGTGAAGTCCGGCACGCTCCTCAGGGCCTTCACTAGGCTGTGCGAGACCGGACCCGAACCGTGCTGCGCCATCGTTCCTCCGCGGTGAGCAGGTCGAAGGTATGGTACGGGAAGAGCGTCCGGGAAGAGCGCCGAGGAAACAAGCGCCGAGGAGGCACGATGAGTATCGCCAGCATCCCCCTTCGCATCGCACAGATCAGCGACCTCCACTGCGGGGAGCTCACCTTCCAGCCCGAGGTGATGCGCTCGATCGTCGAACGCATCAACCGCATGAGCCCGGACGTGGTCGTGGTGGCGGGCGACCTCACCGCCGCGGGCTACGAATGGGAGTTCGAGGAGTGCGCCGATTGGCTCGCGCAGATCGCGGCCCCCCAGGTGGTCCTTCCCGGCAATCACGACTCCCGCAACGTCGGCTACATCCACTTCGAGCGATTCTTCGGGGAGCGTTTCTCCCGATACCGTCAGGCCTTCGACCCGGAGCGGGCCGAGCGCCTGAGGGCCACCGGATTCACGGTGGTGGCGGCGGACTCGAGCGACCCCGACCTCAACGAGGGACACATCGGGCGGGAGCACTATCCCTGGATCCGCGAGCAGTACGAGTGGCCGGGGGACATCAAGATCTTCGCCATCCACCATCACCTGGTTTCGATCCCGGGCACGGGGCGGGAACGCAACATCATCACCGACGCCGGCGACCTCCTGGCCGTGCTGACCCAGCTCGACATCGACGTCATCCTGTCCGGCCACAAGCACGTCCCGTTCTTCTGGGGCCTGA
The DNA here is from genome assembly GCA_036395815.1 of Actinomycetota bacterium. Classification (GTDB taxonomy): domain Bacteria; phylum Actinomycetota; class UBA4738; order UBA4738; family UBA4738; genus DASWCX01. The sequence goes on from DASWCX010000146.1 coordinate 8,715, forward strand.
ACGGCATCCTGGTGGCGAACTCCGGCACCGCGGCCACCAAGCGGGTCCGGGGCCTCACCCCGTCGAGCTGGAACGAGCTCCAGGTCGACGCGTCGACCACCAAGGTCTACCTGCACTACGCGGATGGCCGGCGGGAGCTGGCGGTGATCAGGAGCCGGACCACCAGGGCCATGGTCCGGGAGGCCTTTTACATGACCGAGGACTTCCTGGCCTCGAATCGGGTGCTGACCGCGTAGCGGGAGGTTTCGTCCCGGCGCTCGCGGGGCATGCAGAGCGAGTCGGCCCTCCAAGGCCGGCGACGAAACGACCAGAACGACTGACACGGCCGAAGCCGGGACACCGAAACGGCGGAACGCCGGGACGAGCATCCGCAACCAGTGAGTCGAGCCCCCACACCACTCAGCACCCCCCGGTTCGGGCGGGCAGTCAGACGGCCCCCCTACGACGGGCCGCTGCTCCTGGGGCGCTTCGTTGCGCTGGTGGCGATCGCGTTGTTCCTCCTTGGTTCGTCCGCGCTCGCCTTCGCCGCTGCGTTCGGCCGCATCACCCAGACGGTCGAGCACTACACGGACATCCGGATCCCGAAGATCCCGGTCGGGCCACAGACCACGTTCGTCTACGACGACTCCGGGAACCTGGCCACGACGCTGCACGCCGAGGTGAACCGGACCATCGTGCCCCTGGCGCGGATCTCCCCTCACCTGAGGGACGCCGTGATCGCCATCGAGGACCGGAACTACTACCACCACGGGGCGCTGGATCCCACGGCCATCGTCCGGGCGGCGTACGAGAACGCAATCAACGGCCGGATCGAGCAGGGCGGCTCGACCATCACGCAGCAGCTGGTGAAGAACCTGTTCACCGGGGACGAGCGCACGTTCACCCGCAAGATCCATGAGGCCGTGCTCGCGGTGAAGCTCGAACACGTGTACTCGAAGAACGAGATCCTGGAGAAGTACCTGAACACCGTGTACTTCGGGCATGGGGCGTACGGGGCCGAGGCGGCGGCCCAGACGTACTTCGGGGTGGCGGCGAGCAAGCTCGGGACGCTCAGGGCGGCAACTCTGGCCGGGCTCATCGCCGCCCCGGGGGCGTTCGACCCGGCGGAGCATCGGGGGCTGGCCCGGTCGCGGCGCAACGTGGTCCTGGACAAGCTGGCCGAGCAAGGCTACATCTCCGCGTCCAGGGCGGCCCATCTGAAGGCCCAGCCGCTTCGGGTGCCGGGGCTGGCCCGGCCCGATGAGCCGCCCTACCCCTACTTCATGCAATACGCCACCCAGCAGCTCCTCGGGATCGAGGACTACGACCGGACGTTCGAGGGCGGCCTGCGCGTCCAGACCACCCTCGACGTCGCGGACCAGCAGGCCGCGGAGAAGGCCGTGACCACGCATCTGCCGAGCCCCCACGATCCCTCGGCCGCCCTGGTGGCCATCGACCCGGCCACGGGCGCGATCCGGGCGCTGGTCGGAGGGAGGGACTTCTCGAAGGTCAAGTTCAACCTGGCCACCCAGGCCCACCGCCAGACCGGCAGCGCGGCCAAGACGTTCACGCTGGCCGCGGCGATGGAGCAGCACATCTCGCTGAACTCCATCTGGAACGGGCCGCCGCAGCTCACGATCCCGGACCCCCGGTGCCTCGATCCGAAGACCGGGAAGGAATGGGACGTGTCGAACTTCGCCGACGAGTCGGCGGGGACGATGACGTTGAAGGACGCCATCGCGAACTCGGTCAACACGATCTTCGCCCAACTGGTCCTGGACGTCGGACCGGACCAGGTGGCGGACATTGCGCATCGACTGGGCATCCGGAGCCACCTGGAGGACGTCTGTTCGATCACGCTCGGCTCCCAGGCGGTCACGCCCCTCGAGATGACCGACGCCTACGCCACGCTGGCGGCCCGGGGGATCCACCACAACCCCACGGTGATCTCCTCGGTCAAGGACGCGTCGGGCCACGTGCTGTTCAGGGCGCGGACCAAGGGCAACCGAGCGCTGGACCAGAACGACGCCGACCTGGTGTCGTACGCCCTCCAGGGCGTAGTGGAGCACGGGACCGGAACGGCGGCGGGGATCGGCCGTCCGGTGGCGGGGAAGACGGGGACCGGCCAGAACTTCCAGGACGCGTGGTTCTGCGGCTATACCCCTCAGCTGGCCGCCTGCGTGTGGGTCGGGTACAAGGCGGGGGAGATCCCCATGCACAACGTGGAGGGCTTCCCTGACGTGTTCGGCGGGTCGATCCCCGCCGAGATCTGGCACGACTTCATGTCCACGGCGTTGGCCGGCCGGCCGGTGGTCGACTTCCCGACCCCGGACTTCTCGCAGAACACCGTGAACCCGCAGCACTCCGTGACGCTGCCTCCGCCGCCGCCCAAGCCGTCCCGGTCGCCGTCACCGTCCCCGACCAAGTGCCCGTTCCCGAACCCGAGGCACTGCCACCACCACGGCCCCAACCCCTCTCCCTCGGGGGCGGGCGCCGGGCCGGCGTGGACCCTGACGTCGAGCGGAGGCGACCCCATCCGGGCATCGGCCTCGATCGCGTCCATGCTGCTTGGGTCTCTCTTGGTATTGGTTGGGGCGACGCTTCGGCGGCGCCCCTATCGAGGGAAGCACCGGACGGGCTGAGCTCGGTCCGAGCCTGAACAGGATCGGGGCCGGGATCGCTCCCGGCCCCGATGTGTACCTTCATCGTCGTCCCGCCAGCGCCTTCGAGGCCTTTGCCTCGCCTCGGGTGACCAGCCCGGGACTCGCGGGTGCGGTGAACTGGTTGGATTCTGCCGGACTATCCGGCGGACGAGAGCGGTGGTGGCCCGCCCTCGGAGGGACGGCTCAGCAGCCAGTCACCTCGGGGGTCGCCTGCCGTTTATCGCTCAGTCGGACCACCTCCTTTCTCCCGTGCCCCCATAGTGCAACCGCGGCTCGCGTTTGGCAAACATCCG
>DASWCX010000147.1:0-9612 GCA_036395815.1 Actinomycetota bacterium
ATCGTGGTCAACGCGGCGGGGCTGTGGGCCCCCCGGATCTCGGCCATGGTCGGCGGGTTCACGCCGTCCACCCCGGTCGACCACCAGCACGTCGCCATGAAGGCCGTCCCGGGCCACGAGCTGCCCCGGGACATGCCCTGCTTCCGGGACCCCGACAACCTGGTGTACGGGAAGTCGGAGTCGGGGGGTGTCGTGTTCGGCGGCTACGAGGGGAATCCCCACGCCCGGTGGGTCGACGGGGCGCCGTGGGGGCACTCCGGGCGGTCGCTCCCTCCCGACCAGGAGCGCTTCGAGCCCCTCCTGCACGGCGCGGCCCGCCGGTTCCCGTTCCTGGCCGACGCCGAGATCGTGAAGATCGTCTGCCATCCCGACGCGATGACCCCGGACGCCAACCCGCTCCTCGGGCCGTACCCCGGGATCCGAGGCTTCTACCTGGCCGCCGGCCTGTCGCTGAACGGCTTCGGCGGCGCCGGCGGGCTGGGACGCGCGCTGGCGGAGGTCATCACGACAGGGGACAGCGAGCTCGACCTGTACGGGTACCGGCCGTGGCGATTTGGCCGGGCCCACCAGGACCCCTCGTGGTCCGCCGAGCTGGCCCGAGAGACGTACCGGTACTACTACCTGCTGCGCTACCCGTTCGACTACGACGAGTGGGGTCGGCCCCGGCGGGTCGGCCCGCTGCACGGACGTCTCCAGGACCTGGGGTGCGTGTTCGGTTCCAAGAACGGGTGGGAGCGGGCCGAATGGTTCGAGCCGGGGCGGCCGTGGCGGCGGGCCGGGGCCGACCAGCGGTCGTGGCGATGGGGGAGGCCTCCCTACCTGTCGCTGCTGGAGGAGGAGCACCGGGCCTTCCGCGAACGGGTCGGGATCATCGACATGACCTCGTTCGGCAAGATCGAGGTGAGCGGCCCCGGGGCCCTGCCGCTGCTCGAGCGGGTATCCGACAACCTGATCGACCGGCCCGTCGGGACCGTGGTGTACACGCAGTGGCTGAACCACCGAGGCGGGATCGTGGCCGATCTCACGGTGACCCGGCTGGGGGAGCGCCGGTTCCGGGTTGTCACCGGCGCGGCGTACGTGGAGAGCGACGTCGGATGGCTGCGCTCGAACGTCCGGGAGGAGGACGCGCCGGTCGAGATTCAGGAGTCGAGCGAGGAGCTGGCCGTGATCGGGATGTGGGGGCCCCACGCTCGCGACGTCCTGTCCGCCGTGACCGAGGACGATGTCTCGGGCGACGGCTTCCCGATGTTCACGGGCCAGGCGATCCGGGTCGGCGGCGCGGAGGCGTGGGCCCAGCGGATCACCTACGTGGGCGAGCTGGGATGGGAGCTGTACGTGCAGCCGGACTGGGCCGTGCAGGTGTGGGACCGGCTCGTCGCCGCCGGCGAGCCGTTCGACATCCGCCCCGGGGGTTACCGTGTGCTGGACTCGCTTCGGATGGAGAAGGCCTACCGGTACTACGGCACGGACCTCACCTCGCTCGACACTCCGTACGAGTCGGCCCAGGGGTTCTGCGTGAAGCTCGACAAGGGGCCGTTCATCGGCCGGGATGCGCTGGTGGAGGCGAAGCGCCACGGCCTCCGGCGCCGGATCCGCACCCTCGTCGTTGGCGACGAGGACTACCTGCCCATGTATGGCGGCGAGGCCGTGCACGCCGACAGCACCGTGTCCGGTCGGGTCACGAGCTGCGCGTACGGGTTCACGGTCCGGCGGAACGTGGCGTCCGCCTACCTGCCCATCGAGCTCGGGCCGGGCGCCCGGGTGGAGGTGGAGATCTTCGGGCGGCTGGTCCCGGCCGAGGTGAGGGAGGACGTGCTGTACGACCCCGAGCGCCGAAAGACGCTGGCATGACCATCGAGGAGGTCGTGGGCCGGGTCTCGCTGTGGCGAGGCGTCCCGGTGTCCGTGTCTCCGCTGTCCGGTGGGCTCACCAACGAGAACTACGTGGTCCAGGCGGACGGCGACCGGTACGTGGTGCGCATCCCCGGGCGGTCCACGGAGCTCCTGGCGGTAGATCGCGCCAACGAGGTCCACAACACGAAGGCCGCCGCCTCCACCGGGGTCGGGCCGCGGGTCCTGGAGCACCTCCCCGACCTCGACGTGGTGGTGCTGGAGTTCATCCCCGGCCCCACGATGTCGGGCGAGGCGCTCCGCGCCCCCGGCATGGCGGCGCGGATGGCGGAGTCTCTCCGGCGCCTGCACGCCGGGCCGCGGTTCCTGCTCGACTTCGACATGTTCCGCCTGATCGAGTACTACCTTCGGATCGTCGACTTGCACGGCGTCCGGATCCCGGATGGCTACCGGGACCGGCTGGGCACGGTGGGCGAAATCGAGCGGGCCCTGGCCGTGCACGCGCTCCCAACGGTGCCCGCGCACAACGACCTCCTGGCTGAGAACTACATCGACGACGGGCGCCTGCTCCGCATCGTCGACTACGAGTACAGCGGGAACGGCGACCCCTGCTTCGAGCTCGGCAACACGGCCCAGGAGTGCGGCTTCGGCCCTGACCTCCGGAAGGACCTGAGCCGCGCGTACTTCGGCCGGGCCGATCCCGTGCTGCTCGCCCGGATGAACCTGTTCGCGCTGATGTCGGACGTCGGCTGGACCCTGTGGGGAGCCATCCAGGCCACGGTCTCGGCCATCGACTACGACTTCTGGGGGTACGCTTCGGAGAGGTGGGATCGCGCGGTGTCGGTCCTCGACTCCGAGGCGTTCCACCGGTGGCTGAAGGAGGCGGCGACGGCGTGAAGGTCCTGGCCTCGCCGGAGGCGGTGTCGTTCATCCGCGAGCAGGGCGGCACGCTGTTCGTGTGGGCCGACGTGGCCGAGTGCTGCACCGGACCGCTCACGTTCCTCGAGGCGTCCACGGACTCCCCCGGCGTCGACCACCCCTTCCGGCGCCTCCACGGCGAGGACTTCGACCTGTTCGTGGACCTCGGGGACCGCACGCCGCCCGACGAGCTCCACGTCGACATGAAGGGCTGGCGCCGCAAGCACGTCCGGGCCTATTGGAACGGCTGCGCGTACGCCCTGGATCCGGAGACGCTCGGCAGCGCCAGAGAGCCGTAGGCGCCCGCAAGGTCAGGCCCGGATCCGTTCGCCCTTGGGGTCGAACAGGGGCTCGGCCCTCACCTCCGCGTCCACCCGGCGGCCGAACACCTCCACGGTGACCGCCGTGCCCGGTTCGGAGAGCTCGATCGGCATGTATGCGTACGCGATGCTCGAGCCCACGCTGTAGCCCTGGCCGCCCGACGTCACGCGGGCCACCACCCGGTCCCCCGAGCGGACCGGCTCGTTTCCGAGCGCGACCGATCGCTCGTCGCCCAGGACCAGGCAGCACAGCCTCCGGGTCAGCCCCGCCTCCTTCGCCCGTTCCAGCGCCTCCTTGCCGATGAACGCGATGGGTTTTCCGAGCTTCACCGCGAACCCCAGCCCGGCCTCGTAGGGGTTCTCCTCCGGCGTGATGTCCGCGCCCCACACCCGGTACCCCTTCTCCAGGCGCATGGAATCGATGGCCCGGTACCCGGCGGGGACCACGCCGTGGGGCTCGCCCGCCTCGATGAGCGTGTCCCACAGACGGGCCGTGAAATCCATGGGCGGATACAGCTCCCAGCCCAACTCGCCGACGTAGGTCACCCGGAGGGCGACGCAGGGGACGTCGCCCACCGTGATCTCGCGGGCCCGCATGTACGGGAATCCCTCGTTCGACAGGTCGTCGGGGCAGACCCCGGACAGGATCGCCCGGGCCCGGGGCCCCCACAGGCCCAGGCAGGCCAGGGAGGATGTGACGTCCCGTACGTGGACCGAGCCGTCCTCGGGCCGGTGCCGGCGGATCCACTCCACGTCGTGGTTTCCGAACGCCGTCCCCGTGACGATGAAGAATCGCTCCTCGTCCAGCCGGGTCACGGTGAAGTCGCACTCGATGCCGCCCCGGCGGTTGAGCATCGAGGTGTACGTGACGTTCCCCACCGGCTTGTCCACGTCGTTGTCGCAGAGCCGCTGGAGGAACTCGCACGCGCCGGGCCCGGTGATCTCGATCTTGGCGAACGACGTCTCGTCGAACAGACCGGCCCGCTCCCGGGTGGACAGGTGCTCGAGGGGGATGGCGGTGGACCAGTGCTGACCGGCCCAGCCTCGGGGGCGCAGCTCCTCGAACTCGCTGGACTCGTTGCGGCGGAACCAGTTCGGGCGCTCCCAACCGGACTTCTCCCCGAACTCGCAGCCCAGCGCGGCCAGCCGCTCGTACGTCGGCGGCAGCCGCAGCCCACGCGCCGAGGACCGCTCCTCGCCCGGGTAGTGGATGTCGTAGTACGTCGAGTAGATCTCGGTGGCCCGGGCCAGCGTGTACCGGCGGCTCCGGTAGTGCCTCCCGAACCGGCGGATGTCCATCTTCCAGGCGTCCATGGACGGCTCGCCCTGGACCACCCACTCGGCCATCATCCGGCCCACTCCTCCGGCGCCCGCGATCCCGTGGGCACAGAACCCCGCCGCCACGAAGAAGCCCCGGACCTCCGACTCCCCCAGGATGAACTCGCCGTCGGGGGTGAACGCCTCCGGCCCGTTGATGAGCTTGACGACCTCGGCCGTCTGGAGCGCGGGGACCCGCTTCTGGGCCCCTTCTGACAGCGGCTCGAACCGAGGCCAGTCCTCCTCCAGGAGCCGGTGGTTGAAGTCGGCCGGGATGCCGTCCAGGCCCCACGGCGCGGGGTCGCGTTCGTACCCCCCCGCCACCAGCCCACCGGCGTCCTCGCGGAAGTACACGAGGAGGTCGGGGTCCCGCATCGTGGGGAAGTCGCGCCGCACACCGTCCAGCGGCTTCGTCACGACGAACTGGTGGGCCATCGGCACGAGCGGGACGGTCACGCCCGCCATGGCGCCCACCTCATGGGCCCACATTCCCGCCGCGTTCACCACGATGGGCGAGCGGATCTCTCCCCCCGAGGTCTGGACGCCCCGCACCCGTCCCCGCTCCATGTCGATCGCCGTGACCCGGGTTCCGGTCAGGATGCGGGCACCTCCCCACCTGGCCCCCTCGGCCAGGGCGAACGTCAGGCTGCTGGGGTCGAGCCACCCGTCGGTGGGCAGGTACGCGGCGCCCACCACGCCCTGCGGATCGAACAGCGGGAACAGGTCGAGGGCCTCATCGGTCGAGATGATCCGGAGCGGGAGGCCGAAGGTCTGCCCCCACCCGGAGAGGCGGGACAGTTCCTCGATCCGCTCGCGCGATGAGGCCAGGCGCAGGCTCCCCACCTCGTGCCACCCGGGGTCCTTCCCGGTCTCCGCGGCCAGACGCCGGTACAGGTCGACCCCGTACATCATCATCCGCGTCAGCGTCACGGTGGCCCGCAGCTGGCCCACCAGGCCGGCGGAGTGGAACGTGGAACCGCTGGTCAGCTCGCTGCGATCGACCAGCACGACGTCGCGCCATCCCATCTGCGTGAGGTGGTAGGCGATGCTGGCCCCGGCAACCCCTCCTCCCACGATGACGGCCTGCGCCTCGTCGGTCACGCCGCCGCCTCGCGGGCGTCCGACAGCCACCGTTCCACCCGCCTGTCGGCGGCGAGGGCCAGTGCCCGGTCGAAGTGCCCCTCCGCGTAGCCCCGATAGTCGAAGTCCAGCGTGGAGATGCTCTGCTGGACCACGCCCCACATGGACTCCCGGAAATCCGACATGATCCGCATCAGCTTCAGGCGCGCGGTCCGGGCCGGCGTGACGTCGCCGAAGTACGCGGTGAGCAGGGCCCCGTCGGCGTAGTCGTCGAACTCGTGGTTGACGGAGAAGTTGCCCAGGTCGAAGAAGACATCGCCCATCCCGGCGTACTCGTAGTCCACGATGAACACGCGGTCCTTCGCCAGGAGGAAGTTCGCGTTCAGCAGGTCGTTGTGGCAGGGCTTGGGCGCCGCGCGACGCCGGGCGAAGGCCTCCTCGATCCGGTGGGACAGCGGGAGCAGCTCGTCGTGGGCTCGAGGGATGACCACCCCCCTGGCCTCCGCGGTCTCCCCATACGCCTTCACCACTCGGTGCGGAGAGAACGTGGACGGCAGGAGCGGGGCCCCGTGGAACGCTCGGATCGCTCCCACGGTGCGGTGCAGGGTCCGGGGTTGCCGCATGGCTTCGACGCCGATCGGCTCGGCCTCGATGAACCGGGTCACCAGGCACCCCAGCTCGGGCAGGAAGGCCACCACCTCGGGGCCGATCCCGACGGCGTGGGCGGCCTCCGCGGCGGCCCGTTCGGCCTCGCGATCGATCCCCAATAGATCGGTGTCCCTGCCCGCCAGCCGGGCAACGAACCGCTGCTCGTCGACCTCGACCAGGAAGTTCTGGTTGGTGATCCCACCGCCCAGGGGCGAGGTCCGCACCCTGGCGGCGCCCGCCCAGGCAGGGACAGCCTCCAGGACACCCTGCAGCCGGCGGTCCGGAGACATAACGGCGGCCATCTCTACCTGAAGGCTAGAGGCATTGATCGTTCCTGGTCAAGAATGAACGAATCTGACCGGTTGGCCGGACCGAGTCCAACCTTGGTTGAAGCCCTCATATCGGTACGAAGCATTTGGACAGGTCAGGTTGGCCGACGGCAGGATGATGCGCCGTTCGGCCGACGCGCGGGTGGGGATTCGGACTCCACCATCCCTGGCCAACGAGGGGGCCCGACGCCGACTCTTCAACCGGAGGGTCGACGCGAGTGGGGAGGAGGCGTGATGCGCCGGTCGCTCAGAACCTTCGTTGTGGTGGCCGTTCTCGCGGCGTTGGCCGGAGGGATGCCCGGGCCGGGGCCGCGAGCGCTTCGGGCCAGCCGAGGTGGGTTCGCCACGGGCTGAACTACCCAGCGGCATCTCGAATGGCGTCCGGGTGCGGATCGCGGCGGTGGAGATCGAGGACTCGTTGTTCATTAACCGAGCTACCGCCAAGGGGTGGCGCAGGCAGAGGGTGTCGATCGCCTCGGCCATGCGAGGCTCGTGAACGTCATCACCTTGGCGCGGTCCCGCGCGCGGGCGCCGGTGTCAGCAGCGGCGTAGCCCGCCTCTCACTCCAACTCCGACAGCCACGCTGGTTCAGCGGGGACTGGGCCCACCCGCAGCGCTCGGATCTCGCCTCTTCGGCCCCGATCGGGCTTCGGTAGACTCCTCGCCAGCAGGGATGAGCAAGTCCGGTGGATTGTCTGCCGGAAAGTCTGCTAGCCCCGCTGGAGGCTGGAGTGCTGGAGTAGCTCAGTCGGCAGAGCACCGCCATGGTAAGGCGGGGGTCCGGGGTTCGAATCCCCGCTCCAGCTCTCGTTTCTGATGGCTACGATCGTGCTTGGCTTTCGCTCGATCAGCCGAAGGTGATCACCCGGACGGGGACGTTCGACATCGCGGGAGACGTGCCACCGGTGAAGTTGCACAGCTTCAGCGTCACCTGGTTGTCGCTCGGGACGCGGACGCCGTAGAAGAGCATGCCCTCCGCAGGCTCCGACTTGAGCGAGAAGACCGCCGCCTCGCCCGCGTGCGCCCCTCCGATACCTTCCCTCAAGTGTTGAGCCTGCGCACAACCTCCTCGGGGCCGGCCACGATCATGTTGTCGCCCGGGTCCAGCATGTCCGGGAGGTCGGTGCCCGGGCGCGCGCCCGAGCCTCGGCGGCGGTACGCCGCCACCCGAAGCCCTGTCGCCGCCCAGCCGTCGAGCTCGGCCCTCGCGATGGCCCTGGTGACGTCCAGTCGCCGGGCGCCCATCTCCAGGCCGCCCAGTCGGAAGGGCCGGACGGCCTGCTCGCCGGTCGCCGCGCTGGCGAACGCCGTCGCCGCCGCCATCGAAGTCGACAGCGTCGCGTCGATGCCGAGCGTCCGGGACGCGTCCTCCGCGAAGTCCTCGTCGAACACCCGCGCCACGGTCCGGATGTGCGGGTTGACCGCGCGGGCCTGCAGGCACACCTCCACGTTCAGCAGCTCGTCGCCGGTCACCGCGAACAGCAGCCCGGCCCGCTCGATGCCGGCGCAGTGAAGGTTCTCCGCCAGCCGGGGATCGCCCTGCACGAACGGCGTCCTGGTCGCCAGCGCGCTGGAGAACCGGGCGTCGATCTCCCGGTCCACGGCCACGGCCGGGACGCCGATCCGGTGCAGGACGTGCTCGATGCGGTAGCCGACGTTCCCGAGCCCCGCCACGATGGCGTGCCCGTGGAGCCGGGCGATCCGCCGGGCCTCCCGGCGGTGGAGCCGGTCCTCGGTCACGGCGGCGGTGGCGAACGAGAACACCGCGCCGACCAGCACGCCCGACGCGATCATGCAGGCGATCGCGAACGCCTTCAGCCCGCCGTGCCGTGGATCGGCGGGATCGACGGGTCCGTTGCCGAACGCGGTGAGCACCGCGTCGTAGAACGCGTGGGTCGGGCCGGTCCCCAGCACCGCGCCGAACACGACGACCATCGTGATGAGCACGGCGACGAGCAGCGCGCCGCTCACCACGAGCGGTCGGGGGATCCGACGCCGAAGTTCGGCGATGCCTCGCGTACGGCGCTCGGTGCGCCGGACTTCGCGCGGCGCCGCGGCCTGCTCCCCGAGGCGGAGCACCTCCATCAGCGGGCCGGCCACCGCCAGCGACTCGCCCTCGGCGATGCGCCGGTCGCTGTCTCCCACCGGACGCCACTCGCCGCCGGCCGGGGTCTCGGCGAGGACCACGCACCGGAAGCGCTGCTCCACTTCGCGGACGCTCGCCCCCGCGAGCGCCGAGCCCCGCTCGAGGACCAGACGGGCCACGGGCACCTCCTCATGGGACAGCCGCATGGTCTCCACCACCTCGCCGCCGAGGGCGGCCAACACGAACGCCGGCGCCGCCAGCGCCGACACGCTGAAGGCGCGGCGCAGCCGGCCGTGGCGCGCGATCTGCTCGGCCAGCACGGGGTCGAACGCTCGCAGGACCAGAGGAACCGAAGGCTCCGCCGCCGTCCCCGCCACGACCGTACGCAGGTTCTCCAGGTCGTCCTCGCCGAGGGCGAGCAGGCAGGCCGCCGAGTCGATCCCGGCCTCGCGGATCACCCGTTCGCGGTCACCGACGAGCGGCGTGACCCGCACCCGGGGGTCGAGGAGGTGCTGCAGGTCCTCCTCGCGGGGGTAGGGCAGCACCGTGACCTCGTCGCCGTCGTCGAGCAACAGCCGGGACACGCGAACCGACAGCCGGCTCAACCCGCCGATCAGGTAGGAGGCCATGGCGCACCGAAGGGTACGCGAGGTCGCCGCCCGTTTCGCGCTGCCGGGCAGCCCGCGGGGCATGCCGGGTGACCTGCCCGATCGGTACACTTCACCTGCCGGGGCCGGCCTTGCCGTGCCCGCCGCGCCGGGGCGGGGTAGCTCAGTGGCAGAGCAAGCGGCTCATAATCGCTGTGTCGGCGGTTCGAATCCGCCCCCCGCTACGGACAGAAGAGTTGAGCACCTCCGGCACGACCAGAGGACCAGGACCGAGATGAGGATCGGGGGTCCAGGGGGCCACCAGCCCCGCGAAGCGAAGCGGAGCGGATCAGGCTGCTGGAGTCCCCCTGGCCGAAGCGACACGCCGCAGGCGTGTCGCTGAGGAGGAAAACATGGCCAAGAAGAAGTTCGAGCGGACCAAGCCGCACGTGAACATCGGCACGATCGGCCACATCG
>DASWCX010000148.1:0-2889 GCA_036395815.1 Actinomycetota bacterium
ATCGCCCGGCCGGGATCGGCGGCACGCCGTCTGGCCGGCGCGTTCTGGCCGGGGCCGCTCACCATGGTCCTGCCGAGGACCGAACGGTCCAAGCCTTGGCACCTGGGAGAGCGGGCCGGCTCGATCGGTGTCAGGGTGTCGGACCACCCCATCACCCGGGGCCTGCTCGAGCTGGCCGGACCGCTGGCCGCCACCAGCGCGAACGTGTCCGGGCGCCCTCCGATCGGCGATCCCGAGGCGATCGTGGCGACCTTCGGGGCGGCCGTGGCCGTCTATCTCGTACTGCCCCGCGGGGCGCCCCCGCCGGCAGGGTCGCCATCCACGGTGGTCGACCTCACCGGCGGCGAGGTCCGGGTCCTTCGCCCCGGAGCCGTTGACGACGCCGCCCTCCGGCGCGCCATCAGCGGAGGAGCAGCCGGACCGGCGGCCAGGCCCGGCGATCCCGCTCGATCACGCAATGGGTAGACTTCCGGCGTGAGCCACATCCTCCTCGTGTGCACGGGGAACATCTGCCGTTCCCCGATGGCCGAAGGCTTCCTCCGCCAGTTGCTGCAGGAACGGGGCGCTGCAACGGTGCGGCTCTCCTCCGCCGGGGTGTACAGCTGGGACGACTCCCCGGCCACGCCGGAGGCGGTCAGGGCACTGGAGGAGCGGGGGATCGACATCTCGAGCCACGTGGCGCGGCGCCTGACCCGGGCTCTGGTCGAGGAGGCGGATCTCATCCTGGCGATGGCCTCGGATCACCGGGATGCGGTGCAGCAGGTGGTGCCGGCCGCCGCCGACCGGACCTTCACCATCAAGGAGTTCGTGCACCTGGTGGCCGACGACCCGCCGCCCGCCCCAAGGTTCGGGGATCCCGACCTCCTGCTGGTCGAGTCGGTGGACCGGGCGAACGGCGTCCGTCAGCTTCCCAACCGCCGGCCGCTCACCGACGAGGACGTGGCCGACCCGCTGGGGCTCGGGATCGAGGCGTTCCGGGCGGCGGCGTGGGAGCTGGGCGAGCTGTGCCAACGGCTGGCCAACGCCGTGTTCGGTCCGGCGGGGGCGCCTGAGGGCGAACCGGCGGCCGGCGCCCCTGGGAGCGACACACGAAGGGGAGTGGCGCGGAGGAGGGAGGGCTTGGCCATGAACGACTACGCGGCCTCATGGGAGGCGCTCAAGGCGACCGATCCCGAGGTGGCCGACGCCATCGCCTCGGAGCTTCGCCGGGAGCGTTCGACCCTCAGGCTCATCGCCAGCGAGAACTACGCGAGCCCGTCCGTGCTGGCCGCCCTGGCGTCGAGCATGAACAACAAGTACGCCGAGGGCTACCCGGGGCGCCGCTACTATGGCGGATGCGAGTTCGTCGACGTCACCGAGCGGCTCGCCATCGAACGGGCCACCCGGCTGTTCGGCGCGGAGCACGCCAACGTCCAGCCGCACGCCGGAGCCCAGGCGAACATGGCCGTGTACGGGGCGTTCCTCACCCCTGGGGACCCTGACCAGAAGGTCCTCGGACTGGTCCTGGCCCACGGCGGCCACCTGACCCACGGCTCTCCGGTCAACTTCTCGGGCAAGTGGTTCTCGTTCGTCGGCTACGAGGTCGACCGCGATACCGAGCTGATCGACATGGACCGGGTTCGGGATCTCGCGCTCGAGCACCACCCCAAGATGATCCTCGCGGGCTTCACCGCGTACCCGCGCGTGATCGACTTCGCCGCCTTCCGCCAGATCGCCGACGAGGTGGGAGCCATCTTCATGGTCGACGCCGCGCACTTCATCGGGCTGGTCGCGGGCGGCGCCTACCCGAGTCCCGTTCCCCACGCGGACGTGGTCACCTTCACCACCCACAAGACGCTCCGGGGTCCCCGCGGCGCGATGATCCTGTGCCGCGAGGAGCACGCCAAGGCCATCGACAAGGCGGTGTTCCCGATGATGCAGGGAGGGCCGCTGGAGCACACCATCGCGGCGAAGGCCGTGTGCCTCCAGGAGGCGATGCGCCCCGAATTCCGCGACTACGCCGAACGGACGGTCAGGACGGCCCGGGCCCTGGCATCGGGCCTGGCGGATCAGGGCCTGCGCCTGGTGTCCGGCGGTACGGACTCCCACCTCGCGCTGGTCGACCTCCAACCGCTGGGGATGACCGGGGCCGAGGCCGAGGCGGCGTGTGAGGAGGTGGGGATCGCCCTGAACAAGAACGCCATCCCGTTCGACCCGCTCCCGCCGACCAAGGCGTCGGGCATCCGGGTCGGGACCCCAGGACCCGCCACCATCGGGATGGACGAGCCCGAGATGAAGGAGGTCGCCCGCATCATCGGGGACGTGCTCCGGCAGCCGCAGGACCAGGCGGTCAAGGAGCGCGCCCGGCAGGCGGTCGGAGAGCTGATGAGCCGCTTCCCCGTCTATCCGGGGTAGCGAAATGCTGGCGTACGTCGGCGTGTTCCTGGCCGCGGCCGCCGCCGTCGCCGTCGTGACCCCGGTGATCCGTCGCGTGGCGGTTCGGCTCGGCACCATCGACCGGCCTTCGGATCGAAAGGTGCACCCCAAGCCCACGCCCACCGGAGGCGGGGTCGGATTGCTGATCGGCGTGGCGGCGGGCATGGGCGTCGCCGCGCTCGTTCCATCCCTTCGGTCCGCGTTCCGGGTGGGGGAGGAGCTCCAGGGAACGCTCCTGGCCGCCCTGGTCATCACGGCGGTCGGGCTGATCGACGACATCGTGGCCCTGTCGGCTCCGGCCAAGATCGCCGGGCAGGTCCTGGCGGCCGGTCTCCTGATCCTGACCGGCGTGGAGCTGCTGTTCTTCTGGTTCCCCTTCGGCCAGGGCGTCATCGTCGTGGGGTCCGACCTGGCCGTTCCCCTCACGGTGGCCTGGGTGGTCCTCATGGTGAACGCGGTGAACCTCCTGGACGG
>DASWCX010000149.1:0-25567 GCA_036395815.1 Actinomycetota bacterium
TCTACAACCTGGCTTTCGGGGATGCGTTGGCCATCGACCCCGAGAGCTCGGTCGTCCTCGTGGGAACGTGCTGCGCCATGGGAGGGGTGTACCGCTCGGTGGATGGCGGAGCGCACTGGACGGTGCAGGCGGACGGGCAGCAGTCAGACACGAAGGCGATCGCGCTGGCGATGGCTCCCTCCTCGCCCCAGACCCTGTTCGCGGGGACCGTCGACTACGTGTCCGTCTATCGAAGCCTCGACGCCGGCCTTCACTGGACCATCGCCGACAACGGGCTCCCATCCTCCCAGCCTGGGTGGATCGACGCCCTGGCCGTGAGCCCCACGGACGCCATGACCGTGTACGCGGGCTTCTACCTGATGGGGGGGACTGGAGACTCGGTGTTCCGAACGGACGACGGGGGCCGGCAGTGGACGGCCACGCCACTGACCGACGCCAGCGTGTTCAGCCTGGTCGTCGACCCCTCGAGGTCATCGGTGGTCTACGCGGGGTCCAGCGAGGCAATCTACAAGACCGTCGACGGAGGTCGATCCTGGAGGGAACTGGACCCGGGAGGGATCGGCATCGTGTACGCCATCGCCCTTGACCCGTCGAATCCTCGGACGATCTACGCGGGCTCCACGAACGGAGCCTACAAGAGCACCGATGGCGGACGCACCTGGGCCGCCATCAACACCGGGCTGACCACCTTGTGGGTCGAGTCGCTGGCCATCGACCCCACCTCACCGCAGACGCTCTACGCCGGGTCGGGGGGCGGGGCGGGCGGCGGAGTGTACAAGAGCGTGGACGGCGGAGCGACGTGGTCGGGGACCAGCCTCCGGGCGGGGTGGGTCTACTCCCTCGCGGTGAACCCCACGGATACCCAGAACATCTTTGCCGGGGTGAACCACAAGGGGCACCGGGGGGTGATGGTGAGCTCCGACGGCGGAGGGACGTGGGCCCTCGAGAACGATGGGATGGGAAGCGAACAGGTCAACGTCCTCGCCGTCGATCCTTCGGGGACCCTGGTCCACGCCGCCGCGTACCCCGGGGTGTGGGAGCTGACCCTCCCCTGACCGAGGTCACCGGGACTGGATCTCCTCATCTTCGATCTTCAGCTTCGATCGTTCTGCTAGCCTCGCGTGCACCATGTCGCAGCATGCCGACTTGCTCCCGCCTCGGGCGTCCGAGGCCCTCCCGCCGGAGGAGGCTCGAGGGGAGCGCCTCTTCTTCGTGCTGGGCGCGGCCTTCGCCGGGCTGGCCATCCTGATCGGCGCGTTCGGCGCGCACGCCCTGAGGGGGCACGTATCTGCCGACCGGTACGACGACTTCGTGACCGGCGCCCGCTATCACCTCCCGCAGGCCCTCGGGCTGTTCGCCGTGTCGCGGGCCGCGGTCAAGTGGCCGGGACGGGCGGTGGCCGCTGCCGGGTGGCTGTTCGTGGCCGGCATCGTGCTGTTCTCGGGCAGCCTGTACTTGCTCGGGGTCACCGGCCAGCGGTGGTTGGGGGCCATCACGCCGCTCGGCGGGCTGGCCTTCATCGCCGGCTGGGCCCTGCTGGCCCGGCAGGCGTGGTCGGCCGGCCGGCGGACCCGAACTACCGGCTGACCGGGCCACCTCCTCGAGATCGAGGGCGGCCCGGCGGGGCCTCTATCATTCGTTCTCTCAACCATTCGAGGTGACGCGAGGATGCCGAACATCACCCTTCCCGACAGATCGACGAAGGAGCTGCCCGACGGCGCGCCGATCGGGGACGCGCTTCCGGGCGACGCCGTGTGCGCCCGGGTCGACGGGGAGCTGGTCGACCTGTCGTGGCCGGTGGACCGCGACGTCTCGGCCGAGCCGGTCGGGCTTTCGGATCCGGACGGGCTTCACGTGCTCCGGCACTCCACGGCCCACGTCATGGCCCAGGCCGTGTGCGACCTGTGGCCCGGCGCGAAGTACGCCATCGGGCCGCCCATCGAGGACGGCTTCTACTACGACTTCGACCTGCCGTCCTCGCTCACCCCCGAGGACCTGGAGAAGATCGAGGTGCGGATGCGGGAGATCGCCGCGGCGGGGCAGCCGTTCGTCCGCGAGGAGCTGGACCGGGCCCAGGCGCTCGAGCGGTTCGCCGACCAGCCGTACAAGCGGGAGATCGTCGAGACGGCCGAGGCGTCGGAGGGAGCGCTGGGCGACCGATTCAGCGTGTACCGAAACGACGGCTGGGCCGACCTCTGCCTGGGGCCGCACGTGCCGTCCACGGACCGGCTCCGCGCGTTCAAGCTGCTGTCCCTGGCCGGGGCGTACTGGCGGGGCGACGAGAAGCGCCCGCAGCTCCAGCGGATCTACGGGACGGCGTGGGCCTCCCAGGAGGAGCTGGAGGCCTACCTCCATCGGCTGGAGGAGGCCGAACGCCGGGACCACCGCAAGCTCGGCCGGCAGCTCGACCTGTACTCCTTCCCCGACGAGCTCGGACCCGGGCTCGCCGTGTGGCACCCGCGAGGAGGCGCGTTCCGCCGGCAGCTCGAGGACTACGTCCGCGAGACCCACGTGGGCCGGGGATACGACCTGGTGGTCACGCCGCACGTGGCCCGGTCCGTGCTGTGGGAGACGTCCGGCCACCTGGCGAAGTACCGGGAGAACATGTACCCGGCCATGCGCGACGAGGACGTGGAGTACTTCGTCAAGCCGATGAACTGTCCCTTCCACGTCCTCATCTACAAGTCGCAGACCCGGTCGTACCGCGACCTGCCCATGCGGCTGTCCGAGATCGGGTCCTGCTACCGGTACGAGCGTCCCGGCGCCCTGCACGGCCTGCTCCGGGTTCGGGGGCCGACCATCGACGACGCCCACATCGTGTGCCGGCCCGACCAGCTGGTGGATGAGATCCTCGGGGTGTTCGACCTCACGCTCGAGCTGCACCGAACGTTCGGGTTCACCGACCCCGTGGTCGAGCTCTCTCTGAAGCCGGGGGAGGCGATCGGGGACGAGGAGATGTGGGCGAAGGCCACCGAGGCGCTCCGGGCGGCCCTGGTCCGAAGCGGTTTGGAGTATCGGGAGGCCGAGGGCGAGGGCGCGTTTTACGGGCCGAAGGTCGACTTCCACTTCCGCGACGCCATCGGCCGGTTGTGGCAGCTCACCACCGTGCAGTGCGACTTCGCGCTCCCTGAGCGGTTCGACATGGAGTACATGGGCGAGGACAACCAGCGCCACCGGCCGGTGATGATCCACCGGGCCATCCTCGGCTCCATCGAGCGGTTCACCGGCGTGCTGGTGGAGCACTACGCCGGGGCCTTCCCCCTGTGGCTGGCCCCCGAGCAGGTCCGGTTCGTCCCGGTGGCCGACCGGCACGCCGAGCACGCCGCCGAGCTGGCCGGCCGTCTCAGGGAACGTGGACTCCGGGCCGGCGTGGACGACTCGAGGGAGACGGTGCCGAAGAAGATCCGCGCCGCCCAGCTGATGAGGATCCCCTACACGCTCGTGGTGGGCGACCGGGAGATCGAGGCGGGCACCGCGGCGGTACGGGACCGGGAAGGCCACGAGGTTCGGGGGGTCCCGTTCGATCCATTCGTCGAGGCCATCGCGCAGGAGGCCGCGTCTCGCTCGCTGGAGGGCGTGGACGTGGACGCGCTGAAGGCCTGGGGCGGCTCCGGGTAGTGGAACGACTCTGGTCGCCCTGGCGGATGGCCTACATCGAGAGCGCGCGGGACGAGTCGGAGGACGAGTGCTTCCTGTGCGCGAAGCCTCGCCAGGGGGACGACGCCGCCGCGCTGATCCTGGCCCGGTCGGGCGCGGCCTTCGTGCTGCTGAACGCCTTCCCTTATAACCCGGGGCACCTGATGGTGGCCCCGTCCCGCCACGTGGGCGAGCTGGAGGCCCTCACCGACGAGGAGCTCCTGGACGCCTCCCACCTGCTGCAGCGCTCGACCGCGGCGTTGACCACGGGGATGGAGCCGCAGGGGTTCAACGTGGGGCTGAACCTGGGACGGGTGGCCGGCGCGGGAATCCCGGGCCACCTGCATTGGCACGTGGTCCCCAGATGGAACGGCGACACGAACTTCATGCCGGTCCTGGGGGAGACCCGGGTGCTCCCCGAGTCGCTCGAGCGGACCTACGCCAAGCTGAAACCGCTGTTCCAGGGTCGCTAGCTGTCCTCGCGCTCCTTCTTCGCGTCGGCGATGATCTTCTCGGCCAGGTGGGAGGGGACCTCCTCGTAGTGGTCGAACTTCATGGTGAAGCTGCCCCGGCCACCGGTCATCGATCGAAGGTCGATGGCGTACCGGGTCATCTCGGCCTGCGGCGCCAGCGCCCGGATCCGCTGCTTCCCCGCCCCCACCGAGTCCACCCCCAGGATCCTGCCGCGCTTCGAGTTCATATCCCCGATCACATCGCCGGTGTAGGCCTCGGGCACCAGCACCTCGGCCTGGACGATGGGCTCGAGCAGGTTCACCCCGGCCTTCTGGACGGCGTCGCGGAGGGCCAGCGAGCCGGCGATCTGGAACGCCATGTCCGAGGAGTCGACGGTGTGGAACTTCCCGTCGTACAGCGTGACCCTGATGTCCACCATGGGGTAAGGGGTCACCACCCCCTCGTTCATCGACTTCACGATCCCCTTCTCCACCGAGGGGATGAACTGGTTCGGGATGGCCCCGCCGAAGATCTTGTCCACGTACTCGAACCCGGACCCCCGGGGGAGCGGCTCCGCCTCGATGTTGCAGATGGCGTACTGCCCGTGCCCGCCCGACTGCTTCACGTGCCGGCCGAGCGCCTGCACCTTGGCCTTGATCGTCTCCTTGTAGGGGACCTTGGCCACGTGGTGGACCACGTCGACCCCGAACTTCCGCTTCATCCGCTCGACCATCGAGTCGATGTGCGCCTCGCCCATCCCGTACATCACGGTCTCGTGGGTCTCGATGGGCCGGTCGACCCGGATGGTGGGGTCGTCCTCCTGGATCCGGGCCAGGGCGGTCGACAGCTTGTCCTCGTCGCCCTTCGTCTTCGGCTCGATGGCCACGGCGTACAGCGGCTCGGGGAGCTCGATCGACGGAAGGGTGAGCGGGTCGGCCTTGACCGAGAGCGTGTCGCCCGTGGCCGTGTGGGCGAGCTTGGCCACCGCCCCGATGTCGCCGGCCGGGACCTCCGAGACCGTCTCGTGGTCCTTGCCCCGCAGCGTGAACAGCTGCCCCACCCGCTCCTCCGAGTTCTTCGTCGCGTTGAACAGCGTGGAGTCCGGCCGGACCTTGCCGCTGAACACGCGGAACAGGTTGATCCGGCCCACGTAGGGGTCGGAGACGGTCTTGAACACCAGCGCGCCGAGGGGGCCGTTCGGATCGCAGGACAGCTCCCGCTCGGCGTCGCCTTTCGCCAGCGCGGTGACCGGCGGCCGGTCGGCGGGGGACGGGAACGCGTCGGCGATGAACGTGGCCAGCCGGTCCACCCCGATCGGCCTGGCCGCCGCGCCCACCAGTACTGGGGCGAACTTGGCGTCGGCCAGGCCCGCCTTCACGCCGCGGACGATCTCCTCGCCCGACAGCTCGCCCGAGTCCAGGTACTTCTCCAGCAGCGCGTCGTCGGCTTCGGCCACGGCGTCCTGGAGCTTCTCGCGGTATGGCTCGGCCTTGGCCGCGAGGTCCTCGGGCCAATCGGCCTCCGTTCCCTTCGGTCCGTCGTCGTACCGGTAGGCCCTCCGATCGAGCAGATCGATGACCCCGGCGAACTCGTGCTCCTCGCCGATGGGGAGCTGGATGGGGGCGACCTGTGTGCCGAAGGCCTTCGTGAGCTGGTCCAGGGTCCGGTCGAACGAGGCCCGTTCGCGATCGAGCTTGTTCACGAAGAAGGCCCGGGGGAGCCCCGCCTCGGCGGCCATCTCCCACACCACCTCGTGCTGCACCTCGACGCCGTCCACGGCGGAGACCACGAACAGGCACGCGTCGGCCGCGCGAAGGGCACCCATCACGTCGCCGATGAAGTCCGCGTAGCCGGGGGCGTCGAGCAGGTTGATCTTCACCTCGCCCCATTCGATCGGTGCCAGGGAAAGGGAAACGCTGATGCCGCGCCGGACCTCCTCCGCGTCGTGATCGGACACGGTGTTGCCGTCCTCGACCTTTCCCATGCGGGTGATGGCGCCGGCGGCGAACAGCAGGGCTTCGTTGAGCGTCGTCTTGCCGGCTCCGCTGTGGCCGACGAGGGCGACGTTGCGGATGGTGCGAGGCTCGTGGACGTTCATGGATCCCTTCCTGGTCGGTCCGCACCGCACGCGGCGTGCGGTGTCGATGGTGCCGGAATCGCGATTATATGAAACAGGGAGCGGTCGCCCGTCGGGCCGATCCGTGCTCGGAGCGGGTTCGGGCAGGTGGTACGCTCCGCGCCGGACATGCCTGATCAGGTGACGCGGGGGCGGGGGCCCGTGGTGTCGCTCGCCGTGGGCGCCGGGGCTCTGGGGGCGGCCGCGTGGCTGATCCTCGCCGGACACCGGCTCCTGGCCGGGGTGGCGGCGGTGCTCGGCGCGGTGGCCACGCTCGGCCCCACCGGGGACCGGGCAACAGCCCGCAGGCCCCGGTTGACTCTGGCCGGGCGGCTGCTCGACCGGGCCCTGGAGGGCGCCATCCTGGCCCCGCTGGCCTGGGTGGCCAGGCTGGGTTCGGTCCGGGTCTCCGTGCTGGCCCTGGTCGGACTGGGCGCCTCGTACCTGGCCTCGTACGAGCGGGCGCGCGGCGAGGCCCTCGGGTACCGGGAGCTCGAGGGAACGGGGTATCGAACGCTTCGCGCGGCGATCCTGGTAGGGGGGCTCCTCACGGGGTGGGTCGAGGCCTCCCTGTGGGCGTTCGCCGCGCTCACGGTGTCCGCCAGCGCGGTCCGAGCCGGGAACGTGGCCCGTCAGGAACGAAGGACACGAGCGGGCGATCGCCGGGCCGGTCCGCCAAGCGAACGGCAACCGAGCACCGCGGGCCGGCGGAGCTCCGAACGATGATGGAGCCGGAGGAGGACTCGGGCGCGGGCGGGGGGAGGACCGCGTACGTGATCCTTCGGGCCGCGGAATGGGTCGGGATGCGCGTTCCCCGGCCCCTCGGCCTGCGGCTCGGAGAGCTGTTCATGCGGCTGCAGCGGCTTCGGTCGCCCGAGCAACGGGCCGTGGTGGGGGCGAACATGGCGCAGGTGCTGGGCCACCCGGAGGATTCTCCGCTGGTGGCGGCGGCCGTCGAGGAGTGCTACCGGCTCTACGGACGGTACTGGTACGAGACGTTCGCCCTCCGGTCCATGCCCCCGGATGACGTCAACCGGCGGTTCACGGTCGACGGGGTGGAGCACATCGATCACGCGGTGGAACGGGGGCGAGGCATCATCTGCGCCTTGCCCCACATGGGCAACTGGGACGCGGCCGGCCACTGGCTGGCCCTCAACGGATACCGGATGACCGCGGTGGCCGAGGAGCTGCGGCCTCCCGAGGTGTTCGAGCTGTTCCTCCGGCACCGCCGTGCCCTCGGGATGGGGATCCTACCCCTGACGAAGGATGGCAAGGTGGGCGAGTCGCTGGTCCGGTTGCTGGGGCAGAACGAGGTCGTCACGCTGGTGGCCGACCGCGACCTCAGCGGACGCGGGGTGCGGGTGGAGATGTTCGGGGCGCCCCGGCTCCTTCCGGCCGGTCCGGCCTACCTGTCGCTCATGACCGGGTCGCCTCTGTCGGTGGCGACGGTATTCACCACGGACGAGGGATGGCATTGCGTGATCAACCCACCGCTCGAGGTGGAGCGAACGGACGATACGCGGCGGGACGTGACCGAGATGACGAAGCAGATCGCCGCGCAGTTCGAACGGTTCATCGCGTCGGCTCCGACGGACTGGCACATGTTCCAGCCGGCATGGGAGGCCCCGCTACCCGAGCGGGAGCCGGCCTCGGGGCCGGAGGCTGGCCCGGCCACGGAGTCGGCCGCCGCGTCCCGGCGGTGAGGGTCGCCCTGGCCTGCCCCTACCGGTGGGAGGCGACGGGTGGGGTCCAGACCCACGTTCGGCAGCTCGCCGCGCACCTCCGGGACCGGGGCCACCAGACGCTGGTGCTCGCCCCCGGCCGCGAGCCCGCCACCGACCCCGGGGTCCGGATCGTGGGCCGGTCGGTGAAGGTCAGGTTCAACCGTTCGGTGGCACAGATCTGCCCCGACCCCCGGAGCTGGGCCCGGGTCCGCCGGGAGCTTCGGGCGTTTCGGCCCGACGTGGTGCACGTCCACGAGCCGATCAGCCCGAGCACGTCGATGTTCGCCGCGCTCAGCGCGCCGGGGCCCGTGGTGGCCACCTTCCATGCCGGGTCCGAGCGCAAGCTCGCCGTGAGGTTGGCGTCGCCGGTCCTGCGTCTGGTCTGGTCCAGGCTCGACGTGATGATCGGGGTGTCCGAGGCCGCGGCGGAGTTCGGGACCGGCCCGTTCCGGAGCCGGGCCCGGATCGTTCCCAACGGCGTCGACGTCGACATGTTCCACGACCCGGCTCCCGCCGAGCTGCCCCCCGGCCGCCGGCTGCTGTTCGTGAACCGGCTGGATCCTCGCAAGGGGTTCTCCGTGGCGGTGGAGGCGTTCGCCGAGCTCGCAAGGGAGCTCCCCGACCTGTGGCTGGTCGTGGCCGGCGACGGGCCCGAGCGGGGTGCGGTGGCCCGCCTGTCCCCGGAGCTGAGGGAGCGGGCGCTGATGCTGGGCGCGGTGCCGCACGACGACCTCCCTCCCTACCATGCCGCGGCGGACCTCTTCCTGGGACCGGCCAGGGGTGGGGAGAGCTTCGGGATCGTGCTGGTGGAGGCCATGGCGGCCGGCCTGCCCATCGTGGCCTCTGACATCGAAGGATGGCGAGAGGTGGTCGAGGACGGCGTCGATGGCATCCTGGTGCCGCCGAGCGACCCCGGGGCGCTGGCCGCCGCCGTTCGCCGGGTCCTCGATGATCCGGCGCTGGCCCGGCGGCTCGGCGAGGCGGGGCGAGCCCGCAGCGAACGGTACCGCTGGGAGACGGTGACCGGCGAGATCGAGGCCGCCTACCGTGACGCCATCGCGATGCGGGCGAAGCTCCCGGCCTGAGCGCCCGCCCGGCGATCCGAGCGCGCCCGGGCCTTCGAAAAGGCCGCTGGTAAGATGGCCGCATGCTGGCCCTCTGGGTCGTCCTGGGGATCGTCGCCCTGATCCTGCTGTACGGAGTGCTCGTCTACAACCGCCTGGTCAGGCTGCGGGTCCGGGTGGAGAACGCCTGGTCGCAGATCGACGTCCAGCTTCGCCGGCGCTACGACCTGATCCCGAACCTGATCGAGAGTGTCAAGGGGTACGCCGAGCACGAACGGGAGCTGTTCGAGGACGTTGCGAAGGCCCGATCCCAGGCGCAGTCAGCGGCCGGCGTGCAGGCCCAGGCGGACGCCGAGAACCAGGTCACCCGGACCCTGAACCGGCTGCTGGCCGTGGCCGAGAACTATCCGGACCTCAAGGCCAGCCAGAACTTCCTGGCCCTCCAGGAGGAGCTGACCGGGACGGAATCGAAGATCGCCTACGCCCGCCAGTTCTACAACGACCAGGTGGCCAAGCTGAACACGCTGGTCCAGAGCTTCCCGTCGAGCATCGTGGCGGGCATGGGGCACTTCGAGCCGCGGGAGTTCTTCGAGATCGAGGAACCGGCCCGGGGTCCCGTTTCGGTGCAGTTCTAGGCCGGGCCCCGCGGAGCGCTCCGACCCGTGTACGAGCAGATCGCGGCGAACCGGCGCAAGACTGTGCTGCTCATCCTGGGCTCGATGGTGTTCGCGGGGGGCATCGGCTTCCTGATCAGCTACCTGCTGTTCGGCAACGGCTACGTCGGGCTGATCGTGTTCCTGCTCCTGTCGGGGGCCCGGGCCTTCTATTCGTATCGCTTCGGCGACCGGATCGTGCTGCGGCAGTCTCGGGCCCGGGCGGTGAGCCACGAAGAGGAACCCCGGCTCCACAACATCGTCGAGGGGCTGGCCGTGGGAGCCGGGACCCCCAAGCCGGCCGTGTACGTGGTGCCCGAGCGCGCCCCGAACGCCTTCGCCACCGGCCGCGATCCGGAGCACGCGTCCATCGCGGTGACCCAGGGGCTTCTGGACGAGATGAACCGGGTGGAGCTGGAGGGGGTCATCGCCCACGAGCTGTCCCATGTCCGGGACCACGACATCCTGGTCGGGACCATCGTGGCCACCCTGGTGGGGACCGTGGTCCTGCTGGCAGAGTTCATGCTCCGATGGATGTTCTGGGGCGGCGGGTTCGGGGGACGAGGCCGGGATCGAGAGGGCGGCGGTGAGGGGTTCGCCATCCTGGCCATCCTGGGCGTGGTGCTCGCCATCATCGCCATCGTGGCCGCCCCCATCATCCAGCTCGCGATGTCCCGGCGGCGGGAGTACCTGGCGGACGCCCAGGGCGCCATGCTGACCCGCTATCCGCCGGGGCTGGCCAGCGCGCTGCGGAAGATCGCCGCCGACACCACGCCCATGCGGGTGGCGAACAATGCCACCGGCCACCTGTGGCTGAACCAGCCCTCGAGGGTCCACGGGGAGGCGAACCACTGGTGGGAGAACCTGTTCTCGACCCACCCGCCGATCCAGGAGCGGATCCGCATCCTCGAGCAGATGTGACTTCTTTGCGAAGGGTCGTTGTGGAGGGCCAACCCGGCCGTTAGCATCGGGCGAACCCTGCCCCCCGACCCGCTCGCCCTTCCCCAGGAGGAGGCTCCCGGCACATGGCATGGACCTCTCGCGGTCGCCTGATCTCGATCGGGATCAGCCTCGTGGTCGTGGCCGGGGTCGTGTTCGGGGTCCTGGTGGCGGCGGGGAAGTCCGGGCTGGGCCCGCTGGCCAACGGCGACGAGAAGGCCGGCCACGGAGGCACCAGGCCGCCACCCCCGAAGCTCTGCCCGCTCACCGGCCTCGATCCGAAGACGCCCATGGTGCCCAACCGGCCGGCGATGGCGGTGAAGGTGGAGAACCTCCCGTCCGTCCGGCCCCAGACCGGGCTCTCGAACGCCGACATCATCTACGAGGAGCCCGTCGAGGCCGGCATCACCAGGTTCATCGTCGTCTACCAGTGCACCGACTCCGACAAGATCGAGCCGATCCGCAGCGGGCGGCTGACCGATCCCGACATCCTGGTCCAGTACGGGAAGCCATTGTTCGCCTACGCCGGCGGTGTGCCCCAGGTGGTGACGAAGGTCCGCAAGGCCGGGCTGATCGACGTCAACTTCAACCGGGCCCCCAAGGCCTACCACCGGGATCCGGCGAAGTCTCCGCCGCATGACCTGTACTCGAGCACCCAGGAGCTGTACCGGTCGGCCCGGTGGGAGCCGGTGGCGCCCCAGCCGGTGTTCCTGTATTCGACGGATCGGCCCAAGGGCCAGAAGATCCATCAGATCCACCTTCCGTTCTCGAGCTTCTCGGACGTGTTCTGGAAGTGGGACCGGTCGAAGAAGGCATGGCTGCGATTCCACGGAGACGTGCCCCACACCTACTCCGATGGCACCCAGGTGAACGCGAAGAACGTGGTGGTCCAGGTGGTCAAGGTCGTCCTCACCGGGATCACCGACGTGAACGGGGTCCGCTCTCCGGAGGTCGTGGCCACCGGCACCGGGAAGGCGTACGTGCTCCGCAACGGCCGGATGATCGAGGGGACCTGGAGCCGGCCCTCACTCGACGACGTCACGAAGTTCCTGGACAAGCACGGGCATCAGATCCAGCTCGATCCGGGGAACACGTGGGTCGAGCTGTTCCCCTCGAACCTCACCGTGACGCCCTCCTGACAGGGAGGTCGGTCCGGGCCGGGAGCCCACGAGTACACTGGTCTCGGGCGGAAAGAGCGGGACCGCGGCGCCTCTCGCGGGCTCGTGCGGCACACGGGTGAGGATCGATCGGGAGGTTCGCATGGACACCGAGACCGGGACGCTTCGGGTCAAGACCGGGCTGGCCGAGATGCTCAAGGGCGGGGTGATCATGGACGTCACCACCGCGGAGCAGGCGAAGATCGCCGAGGACGCGGGCGCGGTCGCCGTCATGGCGCTGGAGCGGGTGCCTGCCGACATCCGGGCCGAGGGCGGGGTGGCCCGCATGGCCGACCCCACCAAGATCGCCGAGATCATGGAGGTCGTGTCGGTCCCGGTGATGGCGAAGTGCCGGATCGGCCACTTCGTGGAGGCCCAGATCCTCCAGGCGCTGGGGGTCGACTACGTCGACGAGAGCGAGGTGCTGACCCCCGCCGACGAGGAGCACCACGTCGACAAGTGGGATTTCACGGTGCCGTTCGTGTGCGGCGCCCGCGATCTCGGGGAGGCACTCAGGAGGATCGCCGAGGGCGCCGCCATGATCCGGACCAAGGGCGAGGCCGGCACGGGCGACGTGGTGGAGGCCGTCCGGCACATGCGGAAGATCACCGGGCAGATCCGACAGCTCGCGGCCCTTCGGGACGACGAGCTCCAGCGGGCGGCCAAGGACCTCCAGGCCCCACTCGAGCTGGTGCGGCAGGTGGCGGCGACCGGCGCGCTCCCCGTCGTGAACTTCTCCGCCGGCGGGATCGCCACCCCGGCCGACGCGGCGCTCATGATGCAGCTCGGCGCCGACGGCAACTTCGTGGGCAGCGGGATCTTCAAGTCCGAGGACCCGGCCACGAGGGCCCGGGCCATCGTCGAGGCCACCACCTACTACCAGGACCCCGAGATCCTGGCGAAGGTCTCCCGGGGTCTGGGCGAGCCGATGCGCGGGCTGGACGTCGCCAGCATGCCTGAGGGCGACCTGCTCCAGACCCGCGGCTGGTAGGGCATCGGCTGATCGCTCCCGGCTGCGGCCCAGACCCCGGGGCTATCATGGCCTTCGGGATGAAGGCAGGCGTTCTGGCTCTCCAGGGGGACTTCCGCGAGCATGCCGCGATGTTCGCTCGGTCCGGCGCCACGCCGGTCGAGGTGCGCACGCCGGAGCAGCTGGAAACGGTCGAATGCCTCGCCATCCCCGGCGGCGAGTCGACCACCATCGCGAAGCTGGCCCGGCGGCACGACCTGGTCGAGCCCATCCGCAGCCGCGCCGCCGAGGGGATGCCGATGCTCGGGACGTGCGCGGGGATGATCGTGATGGCGCGAGAGGTCGGAGGGGGGGAGCCGCTGCTCGGCGTGATGGACATCGGGGTCGAACGCAACGCGTACGGCCGGCAGGTCGATTCGTTCGAAATCGACGTGGACGTGGAGGGCGTGGGACCCGTTCGGGCCGTGTTCATCCGCGCTCCGCGGGTCACCAGGCTGGGCCCCGGCGTCGAGGTGCTCGCGGAGCACGAGGGGCTCCCGGTCGTGGTGCGGCAGGGGAAGCTCGTAGCCGCGGCGTTCCATCCGGAGATCGCGGGCGACGGCCGGTTGCACGCGCTGCTCCTAGAGCTGTAGGAGACCAGATGTCCGGACACTCCAAGTGGGCCCAGATCAAGCGGAAGAAGTCCGTCACCGACGAGAAGCGGGGCCGGATGTACTCGAAGCTCCTGCGGGCCATCGAGGTCGCGGCGCGGGAGGGTGGGGGCAACGTCGACGGCAACATGACACTGTCGTCGGCAGTGCAGAAGGCCAGGGACTACTCCGTGCCGGTCGACAACATCGAGCGAGCCATCAAGCGAGGAGCCGGGGCGGGGGCGGACGCCGCCCGGTTCGAAGAGGTCACGTACGAGGGCTACGGGCCCGGCGGTGTGGCCATCCTGATCGAGGCCATGACCGACAATCGCAACCGGACCGGGCAGGAGGTCCGCCACACCTTCTCCCGGCTCGGAGGCAACCTCGGGGACCCAGGAAGCGTGGCGTGGATGTTCAACCGGCGGGGGTTCATCATGGTCGACCAGTCGGTGGCCCCCGACGAGGACGGGCTGATGGAGATCGTGCTCGACGCGGGAGCAGAGGATCTCCGGGCGTCCGGGGAGCAGTGGGAGATCGTCACGCCGCCCGAGTCGTTGGTGGCCGTTCGCAGGGCGCTGGAGGAGGCGGCCGTGCCGGTCGTCTCCGCCGAGCTGACGATGCTGCCGCAGTCGGCCGTGGCGGTCGACCGGGGGAAGGCCGAATCCGTCCTTCGTTTGGTGGAGGCGCTCGAAGACCTCGAGGACGTGCAGGCCGTCCACTCGAACTTCGACATCCCGGAGGAGATCCTGGCCGAGGCGGGTTGATCGCGGACCGCGCCGGCCTAAATGACAGCCGTGTGATTGCGGAGCGGAGGACCGCGGCGTAGGCTCCTGAACATATGTTCGAGGAAGTGGTGCTGGGCGTCGATCCGGGCACGGCGTCGATCGGACTGGCGGCGGTGACCCGGGGGGATGGCAGGCCCGCCGTGGCTTGGTCGACGACGGTGAGGACGCCGGCCGGACTGGCCGCGGCCCAGCGGCTGCGAGCCATCCACCACGCCGTCCGGGAGGCCATCCTCGCCAACGGGGTGGGGGTGATGGCCCTCGAGCGGCTCATGTGGGGGCGCAACATCGGGAGCGCGATGGAAGTTGCCCGGGCCTCCGGTGCCATCATGCTCGCGGCGGCGGACGCCGGGATCCTGGTGGAGGAATACGCGCCGCTCGAGGTGAAGATGGCCGTGACCGGGGTGGGGAACGCCACCAAGGAGCAGGTGCGGCGAGGCCTGGTGCGCATCCTGTCGACGCGGGGCGTCCCCGACGAGCCGGACGCGGCCGACGCGGTCGCCGTGGCCGTGTGTCACCTGCAGCAGTCGCGGCTCCGCCGGGTGGCGAGGGAGGCGGTGCGGTGAGGGCGACCCAACGGTCGTGTGGTACGCGATGATCGCGTTCCTGGAGGGCACGGTGGTCGAGAAGGGTGGGGACCGGGTCGTCCTGTCGGTGGGCGGCGTGGGGTACGAGATCATGGTGCCCGCGATGGCCCTGTCGAAGGTTCCGCAGCCGGGACGGTCGGGCCGGGTGTACACCAGGCTCCAGATCAGGGACGAGGCGATGGTCGTGTACGGGTTCGCCACCCCGGACGAACGGAGCCTGTTCGACGCGTTGATCACGGTGACCGGGGTAGGGCCGAAGATGGCCCTGGCGGTCCTGTCCATCCTGACCCCCGACGCTCTGCGGCGGGCGGTGACGACCGGCGACGCGGCGGCGCTGACGCTGGTTCCCGGGGTGGGGAAGAAGGTGGCCGGACGGATCCTGCTCGAGCTCAAGGACCGGCTCGGCGGGGGGGGAGACCTGGCCGTGTCGGGGCCACTGGCCGAGGTCAGGGAGGCCCTCCTCGCGCTCGGCCTCTCGGCCCAGGAGGCCCGCGACGCGCTGGCCACCCTCGCTCCGAATGGTGACCGGCCGGTCGAGGATCTGCTGCGCGAGGCGCTGCGCACGGTGGGCCGGTGAACGAAGACGTGTCGACCCGGAGGACGCCACCGGACGGCGCCGAGGACTTGGTTCGGGTAGTGGCCGCGGACGTCCGTGAGGACGAGCGCGAGTTCGACGCCGCGCTCCGGCCTCGCTGGCTCGCCGAATTCATCGGGCAGGAGAACATCAAGGAGCAGCTCCTGCTCCTGGTGGAGGGGGCTCGGGGCCGGGGAGAGACCCTCGACCACGTGCTGCTGTCTGGACCACCCGGGCTGGGGAAGACCACCCTCGGGGGGATCGTGGCGAACGAGCTCGGTGTGAGCTTCCGTCCGACCTCCGGGCCGGCGCTGGAGCGGGCCGGGGACCTCGCCGCCATCCTCACCAACCTCGAGGAGGGCGACGTCCTGTTCGTCGACGAGGTCCATCGCATGCCTCGTGCGGTGGAGGAGATCCTGTATCCGGCCCTGGAGGACTTCAAGCTCGACGTCATGATCGGCAAGGGGCCGTCGGCGCGGAGCATCCGGCTGGACCTGCCGAGGTTCACGCTGGTGGCGGCGACCACACGGCCCGGCCTGATCACGCTGCCGCTTCGCGAGCGGTTCGGTTTCTCGCCCCGGCTCGATTACTACTCGCACGAGGAGCTGACCCGGGTGGTCCACCGGTCGGCCGGCATCCTGGGGGTCCAGGTGCTGGCGGAGGGCGCGGCCGAGATCGCCCGCCGGTCCCGGGGGACGCCGCGCATCGCCAACCGCCTGCTCCGCAGGGTCCGCGACTACGCCCAGGTCCGGAGCGATGGAAGGGTCACCGCCGAGAACGCCTCCCTGGCCCTCGCGCTGTTCGAGGTGGACCAGCGCGGCTTGGACAAGCTCGACCTGTCGATCCTCTCGGCCCTGGTGCGAAAGTTCGGCGGCGGGCCGGTCGGGCTCTCGACCCTCGCCGCGGCGGTGGGGGAGGAGATGGAGACGGTCGAGGGCGTCTACGAGCCCTATCTGCTGCAGCTCGGGTTCATCAAGCGAACCCCCCGTGGCCGTGTGGCCACCGAAGCCGCGTACGTCCACCTCGGGGTGTCTGTGGCCGGGATCGACGGGCTGTTCTGACCGGTCCGGACCGGCGCGGGTGATCGACGGACTGCTCGACCTCGCCGACGTCGAGGCCGCGCGCGACCGGATCGCCGGGCGGGTCCATCGCACGCCGCTGCTTTCCGCGACGTCGCTGGGGGAGCTGTTCGGAGTCGAGCTCTCGGTGAAGGCCGAGCTGTTCCAGAAGACCGGGTCGTTCAAGCCCCGCGGGGTCTTCAACAAGCTTCTTCAACTTGGGAGCGCGGACCTCGCCCATGGGCTGGTGTCGATCTCGGCGGGGAACCACGCGGCCGCGCTGGCCTATGGAGCGAGGGCCGTCGGGGCCGAGGCCACGATCGTGATGCCCTCGGGTGCCCTGAGATCGAAGATCGAGGCCACGCGGTCCTACGGCGGCGAGGTCGTCCTCACCGACGGCGACCTGATGGAGGAGTGCGTGAGGATCCAGCAGACGCGGGGTTCGACGCTGGTCCACCCCTTCGACGATCCGGACGTGATCGCGGGGCAGGGCACGGTCGGCTTGGAGATCCTGGAGGACGCCCCGGACTTCGAGGCGATCGTGGTGCCCGTGGGGGGCGGCGGCCTGATCAGCGGGATCGCCGCGGCCGTGAAGCTCCAGCGGCCGGACGTTCAGGTCATCGGGGTGGAACCGGCCACCGCCGACGCCATGAGCCGAAGCCTGGCCGAGGGCCGGCCGGTGAGCATCGGCCATCCCGTGACGGTCGCCGACGGGCTGGCGGCCCCCTTCGCCGGGGAGCACACGCTGCGGCACGTCCGGCGGTTCGTGGACCGGGTGGTTCGCGTCACCGACGAGGAGATCGTGGCTGCGCTCAAGCTGGTCTTCCAACGGACCAAGCTCGCCGCGGAGCCCTCTGGGGCTGCGGGCATCGCCGCCCTGGCCGGCCACCTGGACCTGAGAGCCGGGACCCGAGTCGTCTGCGTCATCAGCGGAGGGAACATGGACCTGGGGAGGCTCAGAGACGTGCTCTGAGCCCGGGTGCCCACCGATGGACCTCTGTTGCGAACCCAAGCCCTACGGGCCTAACATCATCTGTTGATGTGTCCCGGCGGCCGCAGGGCCGCCGTTTTTTGCGAGGGCCGGGCACCGGACCATCGGACCGGCCCCCTCGAGGAGGTCACCGTGCTCGGATCGTTCACCCACCTGGCTGCTTCGACGTCGAGCGGGAGCTCCTCGACCGGCCTGTTGTTCACCTTGCTCCTGATGGGGGCGGTGTTCTACTTCCTGCTCATCCGGCCCCAGCAGCGGCGAACCCGGCAGCAGCGGGAGCTGATGCGCGACCTCGCCGTGGGCGACGACGTGCTGACCCTCGGCGGCATGTACGGCACCATCCGCACGCTGGAGGACGACGAGGTCATCCTCGAGATCTCCGAGGGCGTGGAGGTCCGCTTCCTTCGCTCCGCTATCGCCCGGAAGGTCACGTATGAGGATGAGGAACCCCCGGAGGAGCGGCACGAGGAAGAGGAAGAGGAGGCCGGCGGGCAGCCGTGAGCCAGGACGCGCGGCAGCGGGCCGTCGCCGAGGAGCCGCCCCCGAAGGAAGAGGCCGAACGAGCCGGGCTGCTCAGCCTGGAGGAGATCCAGCAGGACGGCGAGATCTCGACGTTCATCTCCAGCGCCGATCGGGTGATGGAGGGGCTCGGGTTCACCGAGCACGGCTTCCGCCACGCCAATCTGACCGCTCGCATCGCGTACAACGTCCTCACCCGGCTGGACTTCGACGAGCGCACCGCCAACCTGGGCGCCCTGTCCGGCTACCTCCACGACATCGGGAACATGGTGGCCAGGGTGGACCATGGACAGATCGGCGCGATGCTCGCCTACGACGTGCTGAAGGACCGGATGCGTATGGCCGACCTCGCCCTGGTCATGGGTGCTGTGGGGAACCACGAGGAGGAGGGCGGGGAGGGAGCCAGCCACGTCGCGGCCGCGGTGATCCTGGCCGACAAGTCCGACGTCCACCGGAGCCGGGTTCGAAAGTCGGCGGAGATCGACTTCGACATCCACGACCGGGTGAACTACGGGGCCGAACAGTCGTTTCTCCGGGTAGACTCGTCTGCCCGAACCGTGACGCTCGAGCTCACGATCGACACGGAGATCAGCCACGTGATGGAGTATTTCGAGATCTTCCTCCAGCGGATGGTGATGTGCCGCCGGGCGGCCGAACGGCTGGACTGCCGGTTCAAGCTCACCATCAACGGAGCGACGCTGTTGTAAAGGGAGTGAGATGAAGGGAACCGGCAGGCTCACCGCGTCCATCGTCCTCGTCGCGGCGCTCGTCCTGGCCGCCATCGGAGGGTTCGTCACCGGGGTCCGCCCGCTCCTCGGGCTGGACCTCGTGGGAGGGGTCTCGGTGGTCCTGTCGGGGCCGCCCGGGACCGACCCCACCGTGATGGAGAAGGCCCTGGAGCGGATCCGCGAGCGGGTCGACGCCCTCGGAGTGGCCGAGCCGGAGATCTCGCTGGTGGGCAACAACATCCAGGTCTCGCTGCCGGGCCTCGGCGGACAGGGCAAGGTGGAGCAGAGGGGAAAGCTGTTCTGCGCCATCTCCTCCACGGACAAGGTGCTCGCCTGCTACAAGAGGCAGGCCGACGCCCAGGCGAAGGCGAAGGCACAGAGCGTGGCCCAGGTGCTGGCGCTCATCGGGACCACCGCTCGCCTCGAGGAGCGAGAGGTCCTGCAGGTGATCCCGCCTTCGGACCCGAGCTATAAGACGACCGCCCTCACGGCGACCAACCCGGCCACCGGCGCGTTCCTGACGGGCGGCGACGTGGTGACCTACCAGGACAGCAACGGCGACGGCAAGTTCACCGAGGGGGTCGACTCGAAGTACAAGCTGGGAAAGGCGGAGATCACGGGGGCGGACCTGAAGAGCGCCACCGCCCAGTACGTGAGCGCGGCGGCCACCCAGACCACGGTCACCCAGCCGGGATGGCGGGTCCTGTTCACACTGACGAAGGATGGGTCGCAGCGGTTCGGCGACGTCACGACAAGGCTGGCTCCGCCGCCCGGACAGACAACGGGCAAGCAACTCGCCATCGTGTTGGACGGAGTGATCCAGTCCGCCCCCTCGGTGAACGGCCCCATCACCGGTGGGCAGGGCGAGATCACGGGCAGCTTCACCGAGTCGCAGGCGAAGAACCTGGCCGTGGTGCTGAACTCAGGTGCCCTGCCGGTCGAGCTGACCCGGCAGACGGTGGTCACGGTGAGCCCGACCCTGGGGAAGGAGTCGCTTCGCCAGGGGATCCTGGCCGGCGTGGTGGGGCTGATCCTGCTGATGCTGTATCTCGGGTTCTACTACCGGTTGCTGGGCGTGGTCACGTGGTTCGGCATGGCCATCTGGGCGGTGCTGGCCATCGGACTGGTGTCGCTGCTGGGGAGGACGGCGGGCTACGCGCTGACCTTGGCCGGAGTCGCCGGCATCATCGTGTCGCTCGGGATCACCGCTGACTCGTACATCGTGTTCTACGAGCGGCTGAAGGACGAGGTCCGCCACGGCAAATCGCTGCGGGCGGCGGTGGTGCCGGCGTTCAAGCGTTCGTGGCGAACCATCGTCGCCGCTGACACCGTCACGATCATCGCGGCGGCGGCCCTGTACATCCTGGCCATCGGCTCGGTGAAGGGTTTCGCCCTGACCCTTGGGTTGTCCACGGCCCTGGACATGTTCGTGGTGTACTTCTTCAAGCGTCCCACCGTGTTCCTGATCTCGCGGAACGCGAAACTCGCCGAGATGCGCGGGTTCGGGCTGCGCAGCGGCGTGGCGGCGGACCCGCTTCCGGTGGCTGGGGGTGAGCGGTGAGGGGTCGCGAGGCCATCGCCACCTTCCGGGGCCACCACATCCCGAACATCGACTTCCTCGGCCGGAGGAAGTGGTGGTTTGCCCTGTCGGGCACGTTCATCGTCCTGTCCCTGGTGGGGCTGTTCGCCCGCGGCCTGAACTTCTCCATCGACTTCAAGGGTGGAGCCCTGCTGGAATTTCCGAACCGGAGCGGAGCGACGGTCGGCGACTACACGCGCGTGCTGAACACGTTCGGGCTCAAGGAGGCCAAGGTCGAGATCCTGACCGGGGGGCAGTGCCCCCAGGGCTGTGTCAACATCAGGAGCAAGAGCCTGACCCAACTGGGCCTCCTGGCTCCCGCGCCCACCACGCCAAGCCCCTCGGCGGTCGGCTCCCCCACGCCGTCCGCGAACCCGTCGGCGTCGGCCAGCGCAAGCGCCGCTCCGACCCCCACGCCTACCGCCACCGCGGCGCCCACGCCCAGCGCGTCCGCGAGCGTTTCGGCGAGCCCCACCCCGCCTCCCGTGGCCCAGGCCACCACCCCCGAGGCCGACCGGCTGCGGCTGGCGCTGGCGAAGGAGGCCGGCGTCTCGGCCAACGACATCAACGAGACCGACGTGGGTCCCACGTGGGGGGGCACGATCTCTCGCAAGGCCGTCACCGCCCTGATCGTGTTCCTGGTCCTGGTGACGGCGTACATCTCGCTGCGGTTCGAGCCGAAGATGGCCCTCGGGGCGTTGGTGGCGCTGGGCCACGACATGATCATCACCGCCGGCATCTACGCCCTGGTCGGCCGGGAGGTCACCCCGGAGACCGTCATCGCCATCCTGACGATCCTGGGTTATTCGCTGTACGACACCGTGGTCATTTTCGACAAGATCAAGGAGAACACCGAGACGGTGTCGCTGGTGGCCCGGGAGACCTACACCGGCGTGGCGAACATGTCGCTGAACCAGACCTTCATGCGATCGGTCAACACCTCCCTGGTCGTGCTCCTTCCGATCGGCGCCCTGCTGCTGTTCGGTGGCCAGACCCTGAAGGACTTCGCGTTCGCCCTGTTCATCGGGGTGGCCTCGGGAACCTACTCCTCCATCTTCGTGGCCGCGCCGGTCCTGTCCATCCTGAAGGAGCGCGAGCCCCGGTATCAGCAGATCCGGTCAAAGGCCCAGGCCAGAGCGGCCAGGCCGGGCCTGCGGGCCGTTCCTGCGGAGCGCGAGCTGGAGCCGGCGGGCGTGATCGCTCCGAGCCAGGGCCGACCCGGCGGGACCCAAGGGTCGAGCCAGCGTCCCCGGCCGGCCGGGACAGCCACGAAGAAGAAGAAGGGCAAGCCGCAGGGGAAGCCCAAACGGCGCCGTCGCTGACGGGCGCCGCCGGGGAAGGGGGAACTTCGCGGTGAACAACACGGTCGAGGAGCTCAAGGCCCTGATCCGGGACGTGCCCGACTTCCCGCAACCGGGCATCGTGTTCAAGGACATCACCCCGCTCCTTGCCGACGAGAACGCCTTCTCCTCGGTGATCGACCTCATCGTCGTGCACTACGGCCGGGGAAACATCGACAAGGTCGTCGGGATCGAGGCGCGCGGGTTCATCCTGGCGTCGCCGGTGGCCTATCACTTCGGCGCCGGGTTCGTGCCGGTTCGCAAGAGCGGCAAGCTGCCGTGGGACACCGAGCGAGAGGAATACGCGCTGGAGTACGGGACGGCCACCCTCGAGATCCATCAGGACTCGGTGCGCCCCGGCGAACGGGTCCTGATCGTGGACGACGTTCTGGCCACCGGAGGGACGGCCCGGGCCACGGCGCGGCTGGTGGAGCGGCTCGGAGGCAAGGTCGTCGGGATCGCCTGCCTGATCGAGCTGACATTCCTCGACGGGCGCAAGGCGGTGGAGGGGTACGACTTCTTCAGCCTGATGACGTACTGAGGCGGGAACGCCGCCGTCCAGCCGTCCGGTCGGAGCATTCCAGCATTCGGCCCTGGCTAGCACACCGGCGGCCTGCCCAAGACCTCGCAGATCCTTCGGAGATGGCTGAACGTGGGTTCGGACTGGCCGCGGATCCACCGGTTCAGGGTTCGGAAGCTCACCCCGAGCCGGGGCGCCGCCTCCGTCTGGGTCAGGCCCTTCCGAGCGAGCGAGTCGGCCAGCCAGCGTGCGAACTCGACCCCGCGAGGGTCGGGTGCGGTGGGCGCCGTCGGGCCTGTCGCCATGCCCCGAGGAGAGCGATCCTCCCTTCCCGGCCTGATCCGAAACGACGATTTGTCACAGACGAAACTAATGCAGATGTATGCGGCTTGTCGAATCCAGGAGTCGCGCCGCTTGACAGGGCCAGGTTTGCTTAGGACACTCCCGTCCTAGACCGCGGCGTGCAAAGCATGGACCGCGGCAGCGGACACGGCACCCGGGTGACCGGGGTCGCCGGTCCGCGGCCGGGAGAGCGGAGGGGGAGGGGGCCGGTGCCGCTCGAGATCCTCCAGGAGGACGAGGCTTCGCTCAGGTGGCGGCTCGTGGGCGACCTGGATCTTGCCACGGCGGACGTGCTGGTCGAGACCGTGGTCCCCCGGATCGAGGAGCCGGACGCCGCGGTGGCGCTGGACCTTCGGGAGCTTTCGTTCGTGGACAGCAGCGGGATCCGTGCGCTGATCTCCATCGCGACCCGGCTCGCGGGGGGCACGCTCACGTTGGTCGCCCCCAGCCCGCCCGTGGCCAAGGTCCTCCAGCTGGTCAGGGCCGATTCGTTCCCGAACCTCCGGATCGAAGCCGACGGATGAGTCGTCGGCCGCGGAGCTGAGGGCGGAGCGCGAGCGCACCTGGCTCGGAGCAGGCCTCGGGTCCGACCGGCCCCACCCGGGCCGAGGTTGAGCCCGATCGTCGAACGGGAACAACCTCCTGGATCGCTCCGAGCAGCGTTCCTTGGAGGTGAGCATGGATCAGCAACGGTTCGAGGAGCTCAAGGCGAAACGGTCCAGTGAGGGGCTGACCGACGAGGAGGCCGACGAACTCGGCCGGATGATGGCCGAGTCGGAGGGCAAACCGTACAGCAGCCACGAGGACCTGAGCGGCCCCGATGAGGAACCGAAGGCGTGGGACGAGGCGGCCAAGGAGGGCGATGAATCGAGCCAGGACGAGACCGCCACACCGGCCCCGGCCGACGACCACCAACCCGAGGAGGAGCGCGCCGTGGGCACGGAGCGCCAGCCGGTGCCTCCTTCGGGGGCCGGCTACGTGCCTCCCAAGGGGGGAACGGAGGCTTCCGACCGAGGTTGAGCTCCGGCGACCTGCCGGCCGCCCGGGGAACAGGCCACCCCGCGTGGTTAAATGGATTCGAGGCACGAGGGGTGGAACAGGAGGCCGTCAAGCAGGAGCGCCGTGGCGGGATTCTCTCCCGTCTTCCGTTCAGGCCGTCGGGTGACGGCGACGGAACCGCTCCGGATTCGTTCGAGTCCCTGGCCCGGGTGGTCCGGGCCCGGAACTCCAAGGCCGATCTCCGAGACCTCCAGCACGCTTTCGCCTTCGCCGAACAGGCCCACCACGGGCAGAAGCGACTGACCGGCGAGGACTTCGTCGAGCACCCGGTGGCGGTGGCCAGCATCCTGGCCGATCTGGGGATGGACCTGACCACCCTCCAGGCCGCCCTGCTCCACGACACCGTCGAGGACACCGAGATCGCCATCGAGGACATCGAGGGCGAGTTCGGCGAAGAGGTGGCCGCGCTGGTCGACGGCGTGACCAAGCTCGACAGGATCAAGTTCCGCTCTCGCGAGCAGGAGCAGGCCGAGAACGTCCGAAAGATGATGATCGCGATGGCCCGGGACATCCGGGTCCTCCTGATCAAGCTGGCCGACCGGCTCCACAACATGCGGACCCTGTCGGTGTTCTCGCGACAGAAGCAGCACGAGAAGGCGACCGAGACGCTCGAGCTGTACTCCCCGCTCGCCAACCGTCTCGGCGTGCACCGGCTGAAGTGGGAGCTGGAGGACCTCTCGTTCCAGGCCCTGCACCCGAAGCGGTTCGAGGAGATCCGGAGCCTCGTGGAGAAGCGCGAGGGCGAGCGCCAGGAATACATCGAACTGGTCACCGAACAGCTCCACGCCAGGTTTCGCGAGCTGAAGATCAAGGCCGAGGTTCGGGGCCGGCCCAAGCACCTGTACTCGGTGTACGAGAAGATGGTGCTGCGGGGCAAGGAGTTCAACGAGATCTACGACCTGGTCGGCCTCCGGGTCCTGGTCGACTCGATCCGCGACTGCTACGCGGCCCTCGGGGCCCTCCATTCGCTGTGGAAGCCCGTGCCCGGGCGGTTCAAGGACTTCATCGCCATGCCCAAGTTCAACATGTATCAGTCCCTGCATACGACCGTGATCGGCCCGGGAGGCAGGCCCCTCGAGGTGCAGATCCGGACCCATCAGATGCACCGCACGGCCGAGTACGGGATCGCGGCGCACTGGCGGTACAAGGAGGGGGCTGCCGGCAAGAAGGCCGCCGACGAGCAGGCCGAGAACCTGGCGTGGCTGGGCCGGATGCTCGAGTGGCAGCGGGAGAGCGCCGACCCCCGGGAGTTCATGGAGGGCCTGAAGATCGACCTGTACGAGGGCCGGGTCTTCGCCTTCACCCCGAAGGGGGACGTGATCGACCTTCCCGCGGGCTCGACCCCCCTGGACTTCGCGTACGCCATCCACACGGACGTCGGGCACCGCTGCGTGGGCGCCCGCGTGGGGGGCAGGCTGGTCCCGCTCGACTACAAGGTCCAGACGGGGGACACCCTGGAGATCCTGACCTCGAAGGCGCAGGACGCCGCGCCGAAGCGGGATTGGCTGCAGATCGTGAAGTCCCCTCGGGCGCGAAACAAGATCCGGCAGTGGTTCTCGCGGGAGCGGCGCGAGGATGCCATGGAAACGGGCCGCGACCTGCTCCAGCGGGCCCTCCGGCGGCAGTCGCTCCCGGTCATCCGCCTGTCGTCGGACCAGATGATGTCGCAGGTCGCGGCGGAGCTGAAGTACCCGGCGCTCGACTCGCTGTACGTGGCGATCGGCGAGGGCCACGTTTCGCCGGAGTCCATCGTCACCCGTCTGGCCCGGCTCGCATCCGTGGAGGTCGAGGAGGAGGCCGAGGAGCTGCCCCCGGCCCGACCGGTTCGGCTGGGACGGCAGGTCACGCAGCCCGTGGTGGTGCAGGGCAGGAGCGACGTCTGGGTGAAGCTGGCCCGGTGCTGCACCCCGGTGCCGGGCGACCAGATCGCCGGGTTCATCACCCGGGGCCAGGGCGTGTCGGTCCACCGGGTGGAGTGCCCGAACATGCGGGCCATGGCCCGGGAGGCCGAGCGGGTCATCGAGGTCTCGTGGGCCGCGGGCAAGCCGACGTCGTTCGCGGTTTCGATCCAGGTGGAGGCCCTCGAC
Source organism: Actinomycetota bacterium (assembly GCA_036395815.1). Taxonomy (GTDB): domain Bacteria; phylum Actinomycetota; class UBA4738; order UBA4738; family UBA4738; genus DASWCX01. The sequence continues at coordinate 25,508 of DASWCX010000149.1, forward strand.
CGCCAGAAGCTGCTGCGGGACGTGGCCACCGTCCTGGCCGACCAGCGGGTCAACATCCTT
>DASWCX010000150.1:0-5691 GCA_036395815.1 Actinomycetota bacterium
CTCACTGTTCAGCTTCGTGTCGAACAGGCCCACGATGGCGTTCCACGCCACCATCCGGCCCTGTGTGTCGACGCCCGCCCCGGCCGACCACCGCCACCGGGTGTGGCGGAAGTGATAGCCCGCGTTGTCGTCGACGAAGGCCACCCCCTCGACCTCCCGGGTCACGCCGCCCACCGTGACGGTGGCCCTGGCCCCAACGCACAGCGCCTTGCGCGACCAGATGTAGGCCCGTCCCTCGGGCCGGTACACGACGAACTCGTCCGACGGATCGAGCGTAACCTCGGCGCGGACGCCGCGATCGTCGATCCTCATCAGCTTGGGGTCGTCATGGAACTTGACGGGGCGGCGAAGGTAGCGGGTCTGTTTGGTGAGCTGGCGTTCCTGGCGGTCCCACACGGCCCAGTACCGCTGTACCAACGGGCCGACCTCGACCCGGGCCGCGCAGAGCAGCAGCTCGGGGCTCCAGAACGACACGTAGTACCAGCGCTTCCGAAGCTGCCGGCGGCGAAACAGCCACAGGTGCCGGGGCGGGATGCGGATGCCGATCAGGCGGTCCGAGTTGGGTCCGCGGAAGGGCTGGTCGAGCGGCCAGGGATCGCTCTCGTCGTCCACGCGTTCCTCCGGGGCGATTAGACCCGAACCGCCCTGGGATGTCACGCCATCGCGGGGGCGGTGGGGAGATAATGCCGAGCCCGCTCCTCCCATGACGGAGGTTCCGCCCGTTGCAGGGATGCCCAGACCGCCCGCGGTCCGACTCGCCCGAGGAGCTCGGCTTCCGGCGGCGCCCGATGGTCCGGTGGCTCGACCCGGGGCCGCTGGTGGCGAAGGAGACGAAGGCAATCGTCTCTGGAATCTTCGGTTCGCACGCCGACCGCCGGGAGATGCAGGCCGCCCTGGAGCCGCCGGCCGAGCTCGACTACTCCGACCGGGATGAGATCTGGTTCGACTACGCCGCCGACACGGGCGACGGGTGGGATTCGACCTACACGATGGCCTCGCTGCTGGCGCGCGAAGCCCTGGCGTTCGATCGGGAGGGAGGGCGAACGGAGACCGAGCGTGGGAGGTTCCTGGTCCTGGGGGGCGACGCCGTGTACCCCGCGGCCAGCGAGGACCTGTACCGGGACCGGTTCCTCGGGCCGTTCGGGGCCGCGCTCCCGTGCGCGCCTGAAGATGCCCACCCCGACCTGTTCGCCCTCCCCGGCAACCACGACTGGTACGACGGGCTGACCGGGTTCCTCCGGATCTTCTGCCAGGGACGGTGGGTGGGCGGCTGGCGGACGCACCAGAGCCGGAGCTACTTCGCCCTGAAGCTCCCGCACCGGTGGTGGCTGTGGGCCATCGATATCTCCTTCGACGCGTTCATCGACCGCCCCCAGCTCGAGTACTTCGCCGAGATGGGACGGACGCGGGTGGAGCATGGAGACCGGATCATCCTCTGCACGGCCAAGCCCAGCTGGGTGCACGAGGGACTGATCGGCGACGTGGCCTACGCCACGAAGGTCCGGGCCAAGCAGAACCTGGCCCAGTTCCAGCGGCAGATCGTCGAGCCGTCCGGGGCGACGGTGGCGGTGACGCTCTCCGGCGACCTCCACCACTACGCGCGGTACGCGGCCGAGGAGGGGCCCGGGCAGAAGATCACCGCGGGAGGAGGCGGCGCCTACCTCTACCCCACGCACAACCTCCCGGAGCGGATCGGGTGGCCCGAGGGCGGCCGGGACGTGGCCTACCGGCTCCGGTCGATCTTCCCCAACCGGGCCCGGTCCCGTCGGCTCCGGGCCGGCGTGCTCCTGGCTCCTTTCGCGAACCCGGGGTTCGTGGCGATGGCCGCCGTGGTGGTCCTGCTGTTCGGGTGGCTGATCCAGTTCGCGTTGCGGACGCCGGGGGAGACGTTCGCGTCCGCGATGCATGACGCGAGCTTGAGGGAGCTGGCCTTGGCCATGGTCCGGTACCCCGGCAGCGGGCTGCTGGCCCTGGTGGTTCTGGGAGCGATCGTTCACTTCGCCGACGCCGCGGGGTGGCGGCGCCTGCTCCTCGGAGGCCTGCACGCGGCCGGGCAGGTGCTCCTCATCCTGCTCTCGCTGTGGGGCGCGTCGCGGCCGAACCTGGGCGGCGCGGCCTTCGCCGGCGCCTTCATCGGGATCGCTGGCGCCGGCGGGGGCGTGGCCGCAGGGTTCCTGATGGGCCTGTACCTGTTCGTGTCGAACGCGGCCCTCGGCCGGCATCCGAACGAGGTGTTCGCCGCCCAGCACATCGACGGCTACAAGAACTTCCTGCGGATTCGGATCGGTCCCGACGGGAGCCTGAGCATCTACCCGGTCGGGGTGGAACGGGTGCCGCGCCGATGGCGGATCCGGCCCGACGGCGAGGCGGGCGAGCCCTGGTTCGAACCGGAGGGCGGGTGGGGTCAGGTCCAGCCGTTCCTGATCGAAGCCCCCGTCGTCATCCCGCCGGGGATCCCGTCAGCCTGATCGTTCTCGATCGATCCGGTCCTGCACCTCGCGCAGCCGGGCCACCACGCCCTCGAGGATGGCCACCGCCACGCTGGGGTTCTTCACCAGGAACGGCCGGAAGTGGATGGCCTCGACGATCATGGCCTCCACCGGCTCGGCGGCCGTCACCGTGGCGGAGCGGCGCGTCTCACCCAGCATGGCCATCTCGCCGAAGAAGTCGCCCGGCCCGAGGGTGTGGACCTTCCCTCCGGCCTCCACCCGGGCCGTTCCGGAGAGGATCACGAACAGGCTCCCCGGCTCGTCGCCCCGGCTCACCATGGGGGCGCCTTCGCCGTAGGTCCGGCGCTCGCCGATCCGCGCCAGGCGCTCCAGGTCCTCGGGGGTGAGGTTCTCGAAGAACGGGACCTTGCGAAGGGCCTCCACTTCGGCCGGCAGGTCGTCGGTCATTGCGCTCCTCCGGATGGCGTGGGTGGCGGACCACCACATCTTCGGCCATCCGGGCGGTGGCGGCCACCGCCCCGGGTCATCCCCGCCCCGGTCGGTAGCATGGGATGGTGCAGCGCCTGACCGAGGCCGAGCTGGCCTCCCGCTCCGGAACCACCGTCGAGCGGATCCGCAGGCTCGCCGAATTGATGATCCTGCGGCCGTCTGAGGACGGGCTCTACCCTCCGAGCGCCCTGGCCCGGGTTCGCCTGGCCGAGGACCTCAGCCGGGAGGGGATCCCGCTCGGCGACCTTGGCCGGGCCATCGAGACCGGCGCGCTGTCCCTGGACTTCCTCGAGACGCTCCTTCCCCCGACGGTGGGGCTTCGCGAACAGACCGCGGACGAGCTGGCCGCGGAGCTGGGCCTCACGCTGGAGGACCTGGGGCGCCTGTACACGTCGTGGTTCCTGCCGCCTCCGATGTCCGGGCAGCGGGTACGGGAGGACGACGCCCGGATGCTCATGGCGCTGAAGGTGTTCCCCCAGTCCGGGTTGGATACCGACGTCCTGGTTGCGGCGACGCGCTACTTCGGGGACAACCTCAGGCGGATCGCCCAGTCCCAGGTCGAGTTCTTCAAGGCGAGCCTCATGGACCCGCTGCTGGAGTCCGGCATGTCGATCCCCCAAGTCCTGGAAGAGCTGGCGCCCCTGTCGTCGGCCCTTCAGCCGGCGGCGCAGGAGCTGCTGGTCTGGCTCCACCGCCGCCAGTTCGAGTCCCACGTCTTCCAGGAGCTGGTGCCCCTGATCGAGAACATCATGGACGAGAGCGGGTTCACGCCTCGACGGAGCGTCGTGCCCCCGGCCATCGCGTTCCTGGATCTCTCCGGATACACCCGGCTCACCGAGCAGTCCGGGGACGAGGCGGCGACGCGGCTCGCCCAGAACCTTGCCGGCTTGACGAGAGAGGCATCCCTCTCGTTCGGAGGGCGGGTGGTGAAGACTCTGGGCGACGGGGTGATGCTCCATTTCACCCATCCGGTGGGTGCCGTCCTGTGTGGGCTGGCGATGGTGGAAAGGGCGGAGCAGCTCGGCCTGCCCCGGGCTCGGGTCGGCGTAAATGCCGGGAAGGTTGTGTTCCGGGACGGCGACTACTTCGGCCGGACGGTGAACATCGCGGCCCGGATCGCGGACTACGCCAGGCCGGGGGAGGTGCTGGTGAGCGAGAGCGTGCACGAGAGCGTCTCGGACGGGGTGACGTTCCGCGAGATCGGTGCGGTCCTGCTACGAGGCCTGGAGGAGCCCATCGCGCTGTTTCGGGCCCTCCCCGAGGAGTCGAACGCGCACCGCGCGGGCAGTCGGGAAGGCTCGAAGGAGTAGAGGGGCCTCAGCTGGCGGGCATGGCCAGCGAGAGCGCGATCGGTTCGGCCAGGCCGCGCAGCGTGATCGGCCCGATCTCCTCGAAGCCCACCGCCCCCGGCTCGCAGTGGGCCACGACCTCCGCGCTCACGAGGACCTCGCCCGGCCTGGCGTATTCGCCGATCCGCCTGGCAGCGTTCACCGTCCGGCCGAAGTACTCGCCGTCGCGGACCACCACCGGGCCGGCGTGCATCCCCACCCTGGCGGTGGGGAGCCCCGCGGCGGCGATCCGATCCACCAGGTGCAGGGCGCACCGGACGGCCTGGGTCGGGTCGGGGAAGGTCAGCATGACCAGGTCGGCCAGGACGCTCAGGGCCCGGCCGCCGTACGCCATGCTGTCGAGGACGATGTCGCCCAGGCGGACCGGGAAGTCGGCGGGGTCCTCCTGCCTGGTCTCCGACAGCCTGGTGTACCCAGACACCTCGAGGAACGCGATGGCGGGGGGCCTGGCCACCCGCCGCTCGGCCATCCCCGCCTTGGTCAAGGCGTTCTCGATGTGCTCGGTGGCGTCCTGGAAGAAGGCGTGCTCCTCGTGGCGGCGGTGCAGCAGGTAAGCGAGCCGGATGCTCACCGGCTCCAGCTGGCCCCGCATCATGGCCATGTTGTCGAGCATCTGCTGCTCGGTCATCCCGGCCTCCAGCAGGGGGCGTTCGATCTCGGTTCGGAACAGCTCGAGCTCGAAGTCCACGATCCGCCGGACGTTCTCGCTGAACACCCGGAGCGTCCGGATCAGGATGTCGTCCGAGAAGCCCTGGGCCACCCCGCGCACGGCGATCCGCAGCAACTCCGCGTCGTCCTCCCGGATCGGCTCGTCCATGGAGGCGTCGGACACTCCGAGGGCCCACCGGATCCCGGCCAGGAGGTCCTGCGAGATCCCCACCTCTTCCGCCAGCTGCCGGTAGGTCTTCCCCAGCAGGCTGATGGGAGCGGTGACGGCGAAGTCGGCGAAGTCCATCGAGACGTGGCCAGCCTCGATCCCCCTCCCGAGGTCCTCGAGCGAGATCCCCGACCCCTCGAGGCTGATGGCCAGCCGGGCCCGCACGATGTCGCTCTCGGCGTAGGAGCCGTCGGCGCCGCGGAGACGGATGATGCCTCGCTTCGCCAGATCCCGGACCTTGTCCACCGTGGTGCCGGCCCGGGTGGCCAGCTCGTCCTCGTCGAGGGGGCCCGAGGGTGAAGGGACAGCACCGCCGTCGATCGGCGCGGGAACCCCGGCCACGCCGGAAGCGCCGGAAGCCGGCTCCGAGGAATCGGGAAGGGAGATCGCGTCCCCCGTTTCGGCTACTGCGGCCATCCTCCAAACCCCCCACGAAGGAATCGGCAAGTATAGGAGCAATGGTGCGAACGGGGCCGTGGACCCCACCCGCCGATCGAGGAGCAGGGACATGACAGAGCAGCGAGCA
>DASWCX010000151.1:0-6629 GCA_036395815.1 Actinomycetota bacterium
GTCGAGCACCGACGCGGCCTTCGCCTCCGCCTTCCCCAGGGCCTGGCGAAGCTGGTCCAGCCCGGCGACCTCCTGCGGGGCCAGGCCCTCGGTGTGCTCCAGCGCCCCGGCGCCTGGCCGTTGGGCCGCGGCGGCGGCGCGGACCAGGCCCCGGGCGGCGGCCGGGGACAGCTGGGCCAGGCCCGAGGTCAGCAGAGACTCGACCAGGCCGTCGCGTTGCTCGGGCCGGGCGATCCATCGAAGGGCTAGAACGAAGGGGAACGTGGCTCGCTCGGCCAGCAGCGACAGGCCGCTCTCGGGCACCGACCGGGGCACCCCCGCATCGTCGAGCGCGCGGAGTAGGCCCCCCACGTGCGTCCCCTCGCGGCGAACGACCACCGCCAGGTCCTGCCACGGAACCCGATCCTCCAGGTGGACCCGGCGGAGCTCTCGGGCCGCCGCGGCCTGCTCCTCCGACGTGTGGGGCGCGAACCAGGCCTCGGTGTCCAGGCCGGGCGAGCGGTGTGGCGTGGCGAGCCGAACCGTCGTCACGCCTGCCATGGACTCGGGGAACCGCTCCAGCGGCTGAACCGTGGTCCCCTGGAACGAGAAGGCGTGACTCCCCGCGTGCCCGGCCACCACGAGCGATCCCGCCCGCCCGCCGAGGGCCAGGACCAGCCGCTCGGAGGCGAACGTGGCGTCCTGGTAGTCGTCCACCAGGACGTGGTCGAACAGCGGCTCTCCGTCCCTGGCCGCCGCCACGCCGGCCTGCGCAACCAGGCCGGCGAAGTCGACGACCTCCTCAGAGCCCAGGACGTCGAGGTAGGTCCGGTAGAAGGCCGCCAGCTCGTCCCAGCCGGACAGCCGGGACTCGGCGGCCGTGCGTTCGACCTCCTCGGGCTCGATCAGCGCCTCCTGGGCCCGCAGCAGGAACTGCCGGACCTCGTCGGCGAACCCCCGCAGGCCCAGCATGGGGCCGTATGCGGGCCAGTCGGACGGATCCTCCGCGCCGAGCAGGTCCCGCACCTTCGAGAACTGATCGGCCGCAGTGAGTACCCCGGGCGGGGATTCGTAGTCGAGCGCGCCGAAGCGCCTGGTCAGGACGTGGTGGGCCAGGCCGTAAACGGTGAGGACCTTGAGCCCGGGCAGGGAGGCCCGGAGCCGGTCGAACAGGTGCGCCCGCGCCTCGGCCTTGGCCCACCTGGTCCGCACGACCAGGACGACCCGCTCCGGATCGGCCTCGCCCTCGATCAGCCGGGCGAACCGCTCGCGGAGCACGGCGCTCTTGCCGGTCCCGGGCTCGCCGATGACCAGCATCGCGCCCCGCTCGTGTCCCAGGACCCGCACCTGCTCGTCATCGGGAAGGAAATCCATCGCCCCGATGCTATCGCCGGGGTACGACACGCCGGAAGCCCCGGAGCCAGATCTCCTCGCCAGAACCGCGAATGTCCGGTCACAGGGCACCGCTGTTGGGCCCTTATAGGATTCTGGCGGTGCCGATCGACGGATCCTCTCGGACACTTCAGCTGCTTGCCCTGGCCATTCTGCTCTTGGCGATTGGGGTTGCTGTGTTGTGGCCATCCCATACGGTCATCGTGCCGGCGCACAGGATTGTTTCGGTGGAGGGGTACTGATGACCGCGATCGATGACGTGCTGGACAGGTATCGTCGCCAGCCCTCTCCACCGGAGGGCGGCACGAGCAACCCATTCACGTTGATGTCGACCCTGGCCGGGCCGGCTGCGCGGTCCTGATGCGGATGGAGGAACTCCTCGTTGACCCATGGAGGCGGGAGCATGCGACCACGCCCGAGATGCACGCGCCTACCGAACCCGGCGGCCCGTGGTGGCCAGCATGAAATCAGGCCGTGGGCTCTTTTCTCGTCTGTGCTTGGAGGAGGACGAAGTGCTGGCGCAGGCCAGGAAAACGGTTGGGTCGCCCCTGCCGGTCCGCATCCCCGGGGCCCTGTTGCCCTGGCTTGTGGCGGCGGCACTGGCGCACTGGGAGGGAGCGCTCGGGTGGGCCCTCTTCGCCCTTGCCGCGCTGGACGGAGCGTTGGGAGCTCTTCAATATGCACGGATCAGTGCTCCACTCGACAAAGGGGCGCGTGAGCTCTTCTCAAACCTGTCTCGTTGGAACCGGATCAACAACTGGCTGTGCTACCAACCGACGTGCGACGCTGGAACGGCAGAACGAAGAATCTTTGCCGTCCTACTTTCGGGGCTGTTGGCTCTGGTGCCCGCGATCATCCTGTACTTGGTTAGACGTCCATGAGGCGTGGTGGCTCTCGCGGACCGGCCGCCGCGATTCGATGACGCCGCCTAAGGCAAGGCCGATTCCTAAGCTCTACTTGACGACGCTGGGGCGCTAAGCCCGCTCCAGGCGTTCGACCTGGCTGGCGAAGGTTCGGTAGGTGCCGGCGGGGTCCCAGCCGAGACCGGCCTCGACGCCGGGCACGAAGCCGACAGTCAGGCCTTCGGCTTCGGCCCTCGATCTTGCGGCGGCCAGGAACCAGTTCAGCGATCCTGGCTGGAGGGTGACCTCTCCGGAAGTACCGGCGGTGCGGAGCGAGGCGTCCTCGACCACCACCGGGATGGAGCGGAAGATCCTCGCCAGGGTTCCCCTCATCCCTTCGTCGTCCGCCTCGATCCGGACGTGGGGCTCGGCCCACGTGGCCCGGCCCACGACCTGATCCGGGTGCTCGCTCGGGGAGAAGACCGCCTGCACGACCGGTCTACCCCTCGACGCCCACCTCGGGGGAGCCGAAGGCCAGCCAGGCGAACGCGGCGACCAGCGTGTGGTTCGCCATGGCGGCGTCGTGCCCGGCGAGGATGTCGGCGAGCTTCGAACGCTGCTCCTCGGTGAACCCGCGCTCCTTGAGCGCCATCCACTGCAGCTCCACCGGGTGCGGCAGGCCGCTCATCCCGGCCAGGACGGTCCGGCGGAGCCGCTGCGCGCCCGAGGTCCAGGCCTCCGTTCGAACCCTCGATCCGAGCTCGTCGACCAGGCCTCTAAGCGCCGCCGGCCATCGCGCGAGGATGCGGAGCGTCGCCGGGAGCGCGGGGAGCTTGAGCGCCTGACTCGCCTCCTCCAGCACCGGCCAGGTCTCCTCCGGCGGGGGCTGGAACGACATCCATCGTTGCCATTCGGGGACGCCGCGACGGACCGGAGGCTCCTCGCGGCCGGTGCCGGGCAAGCGTTCCCGCCGGGACGCCCGCAGCAACCCGTGCACGACGAGCTGGACCTTGGCCGTGACCTGATGGGCGGCTCGGACCGCCTCCCCGATCCTTCGTTGTTCCTCCTCGCCCAGCTCTCCGTCCAGGCGCTTGCGGAGGTCCGGGGGCGGAGTGGCCAACGCCATCGTGTCGGCAGCCTCGGCACGGAGGGCCTTGGCGAGCAGCAGGAAGCTCCGCCCGACGTTCGGGCGGATCGCCGACCATGCCGCGGTGAAGAACACGGGGTGTGTGGCCGCCGATTCGAGCGCCGGGTCGATCCAGCCGGACCGCAGGGTCTGCCGGACGTCTTCCCTTACCGCCCCGAGGATGGCGGCCTGATCGAGCGGCGCGTGGTTCGCCGCCCCCCTCTCGTTGTGTTCGTTGCGTGAGGCGTGGAATCCCTCCGCCGCCATGGCGAACAGCATACCGGGCAATGCAGCCCGCTCACGTGGGCTCTTGGCGGACCGGAGCCCGTGTCGGTGCCTCGGGGTAGACTCGGGCCCCCGAGGGAGTCCGATGCAAGGTGCGTCGAATCCGGCCTCTCTCCCCCTCACCTCCCCTTTGGATCCGCGCGTCCGCGGGGTGCTCTCCTCCATGGGCCGCGTGCGGAGACTCGACGCGAACGAGGTGACGCTGCACCGGGGTCGCCCCGAGCCCTTCGTCCACGTCGTGGTGTCGGGCGTGCTGCTGGTCGAAGCGGGCATCGAACCCGTTCCGCTGGGTGCTGGTTCGCGGCCCGGGCGCCGGTCTCCCGTGGCAGTGCTGATGGCGGGCGACGTGTTCGGAGAGGTGGCCCTGGCGGATCTGTCTCCCACCGGATGGGCGGAGGAGGCCGGTGCCGAGGTTCGGGCCCTCACGTCCTCACGCGTACTCTCCATCCCGATCCGAACGATGGAGGAGCTGCTCGACTCCGACCTCCACGTCCGCGTGTGGCTCCTCGAGCGGCTGGTGGCCCGCCTTCGGCGGACCGAGGTCCTGCTGGCGGCGGTCCTTTCGGGCTCGGTCGCGGAAAGGGTGGAGGCGGTGTTGTTCGCGCTGGCTCCCGTTCCCCACGTCGCGGGGAACAAGCAGGCCGGGCCGATCCGGCTCGGCCTGCCGCTCACTCAGGGCCTGCTGGCTGAGCTGACGGGCGCCACGCGGGAGAGCGTGAACCGGGCGATCAGGTCGCTGGTTTCCGGGGGGCGGATCGCCCGTTCGGGACGAACCTACACGCTGTTTCCGGAGGCGGTAAGGGCGAACCGTTCGTCGCCCGCCTCGCCGATCCGAACGACCCGGCCCTCCGCCTCGAGCTTCAGCAGGTGGGCCAGCACCGAGCGGGAGGCCGCGGGGTGAAGCTCCACCGGATGATCGGCGTAGATGTCCGGAACCAGCTCCTGAGGGGTCTTCGGGCCGTCTTCGAGGCCGGCCAGCACCTGGCGCTCTCGCTGCTTCCGGTGGGCCAGATACTCCCGGAGCTTGGCCGCTCCATCCGCCACGATGGGCCCATGCCCCGGGTACAGGACCCTGGGTTGGAGCGCGAGCAGGGCCAGGAGAGACTCGAGGTAGGCCTTCAGGTCCCCTTCGGGGGGATCCACCACGCTCGTGCCCCGCCCGAGCACGACATCTCCCGTGAACATCGCCCCTGAGTCAGGGTCGTGGAAGACGACGTGGTCGGGAGTGTGGCCCGGCGTCGGAAGCACTCGGAACGCGGCCCTGCCCGCGCGCACCATCTGTCCGCCGGCGAGCGGCTCCTCTCCCGGCGCCGGCCTCAGGGCCAGGACCGGCGCGCCCGTGGCCCGGGCCAGCAGGGCGGCGCCCGGGGCGTGATCGGGATGATGGTGCGTCAGCAGGATCGCCGCCACGGCGCCCGCCTGACGGGCCACAGCCTCGAGGTGCCCGCGGTCATCCGGGCCGGGATCGATCACCAGAGACCGGCCATCGCCCACGATCCACGTGTTCGTCCCCTCCAGGGTGAACGGCCCGGGGTTCGGGGCGAGAACCCGCTGCACCTCGATCATGACTCCGGGATGGGCGGTGGAACGGGCGTCACGCGGAGGGCCAGGACGTCGGCCACCGACGCGCAACCCGCCAGCGCCTCCATGGTCTTGAATGTCGGCCACAGCAGCGGCCCGTCGCCGCGCCGATGCGCTTCCAGCGCGTCGTCCGGGGTGGCCCACCGCGCCAGGTCGACCTCGACGCCGTCGGGGTGGGCGGCCAGGCCTCCCGGCGCGGACATGGCGAAGAATCGCGCGTCGAACCGGACCGGCAGGAACTCCGGGGCCACCCATCGGGCCATCTCCGGAAGGGATGAGGACTCGGGAGCGGGGAACCCGGGATCGCCCGGCAGGCGTCCGGGCGCCTCCACGAGGCCCCCGGCCGTGGCCACCAGTCCCGTCTCCTCGGCCAACTCCCGCACCGCACAGGCTCTGGACAACTCGTCCCGGCTGCCGAACCATCGGGCGGCGAGCTCGGCATCGCCGTCCTCCACCAGGCCTCCCGGGAACACGATGAACCCGCCCGCGAACCGGCTCCGGGCCGACCGGCGGAGCAGCAGGACTTCGACCCGAGGCCCGTCGGCCTTTCCGGGCCGGGCGACCACGATCGTAGCGGCCGGCCGAATGCCCATCCAAGCATCATTGCAGAGCGTATTCATGGGGAGGGTCGGGCCGTCACTCGACGATGGCGGTCGCTTCACCCCCCGCGGGAAACATGCCGATGGCAAGGAGGGATGACCGACAAAGTGCCCGATCGGGAAGAAAGGCCGCCGGTGGAGCCGTCGCTCCCGGAGCGGATCGAGGACCGGATCCGCTCGGAGGGGCCGATCACGTTCGCCGAATTCATGGAGGCCGCCCTGTACGATCCCGAGGAAGGCTTCTACTCGAGGTCGCCGGTTGGTGAACGAGGCGACTTCGTGACCGCTCCACACGTTTCCTCCGCGTTCGGGGTGCTGGTGGCGAGGCAGGTGGAGGAGTTCTTCGAGATCCTCGACAAACCCGATCCGTTCTGGGTGGTGGAGGCCGGGGCGGGCGACGGAACGCTGGCCGGTCAGATCCTTGAGTTCGTCCCCGCGACCGTTCGGGGGGCCACGAGCTACGTGGCGGTGGAGCGGAGCGCCGTAGGTCGGCGAGCGATGGAGGGGCTCGACGCCCTCGTGCTCTCGGAGATGGACGAGGTCGACACCGGCCTCGTGGGGTGCGTGCTCGCGAACGAGCTGCTGGACAACCTTCCATTCCACTGGCTGCGGGGAGCCGCGGCCGGCCCGGTCGAATTGCACGTCGGCCTGGAGGGGGACCGCCTCGCCCTGGTCGAGCTACCGCCATCCACCGCCGAGGTGGCGGAACTGTGCGGCGATCTCGCGCCGGGACGTGAGGTGGTCGTCCATCCGCGGGCGTTCCGGTTCCTCGACCGGGCGGCCTCGGCGCTCGAGCGCGGCTACATCTGGCTGGTGGACTACGGC
>DASWCX010000152.1:0-4053 GCA_036395815.1 Actinomycetota bacterium
CGCTCGGGCGCCGCCGACCAGGGGGACCGGATCCTGGCCATGACCCGGGGCCATCCCCTGTTTCGTGGTGGAGATCCTGCGGGCACTCGTCGAGGGAGAGAGCGGCGCGGGAGGGGTAGCCGAGGGCAAGCCCCTGTTGCCGGATTCGCTGCGGGATGCAGTGCTGGCCCGGGTCCGGCGAGCGGGCCCGGAGGTCGAAGGGCTCCTGCGGGCCGCGGCCACCCTCGGCTCTGCGTTCGGTCCGGCCGTGCTGGCCCAGCTGCTCGAGCTCCCGCCCGAGGAGGCAGCCCGTCGGGCCGAGGCCGCCCACCGCGCCAGGCTCCTGGTCGAAGCGGGCGCCGAATTCGAGTTCGCCAACGACCTGGTGCGCGAGATCCTGTACCGGACCACCCCGCTCCCCACCCGCACGGCCCGGCACCGGCGGGCGGCGGAGCTGCTGGCGGACAACCCCGAGGCCGTGGCCGCCCATGCCGAGGCCGCCGGCGACTGGCTCATGGCCATGGAGGCCTGGCTCCGGGCCGGCGATCGTGCGGCGTCGCGGTACGCCAACCGGGACGCCGAGCAGATGCTGGACCGGGCCCTGCACGCGGCGACGGTGGCCGGTGATCCGGAGGGGCAGGCCACGGCCCGGCTGTTCCGCAGCCACGCGAGGGAGGCCCTGGCCGACTACGCGGGGGCCTACGAGGATCTGTGGGCGGCCATCGAGCGTGCCCGCACGGCCGGGACCAGGAGCGCGGAGATGCGTGCGCTTCGAGGGCTGGGGGGCGACGTGATGGTGGGGCTGGGCCGCCCCACGGCCGAGTGCCTGCCCTACGTCGAGGCCGCCCTGGCCCTCGCCGAGGAGCTGCGCGACGTTCCCGCCCAGGTGGACACCCTGGCCCGGATGGCCGTCCTGTGGTCGAACCGCCTCCGGTTCGACCTGGCGTTCGAGCACGCCCGCCGGGCCGAGGACCTGGCCCGCGGGACTGCGGATGACGCCGTCCTGGCCTCGGCGCTCGACGGGCTGAAGACGGCCGCTGCCTACGGCGGCGAACTGGCCGCCCTGGAACGGGTCCTTCCGGAGCTCGAGGCGATCCTTCGGCGCAGGGGAGACCTGTGGGCTTTGCAATGGGCGCTGTTCGAGGCGGCCTTCCCGCCGACGGCCCGCGGAGAGTGGGACCGGGCCATCCATCGGGTGGACGAGGCACTGGCGCTGAACCGTCGCATCGGGTACCGGGCCTACGAGCCCGGGTTCGTGGCCCACCTGGCCTGGATCCACCGATCGCGGGGCAACTACGGGAAGGCCCTGGAGCTCGGCCGCCAGGCCGTCGACATGGCCGGCGAGGTGAGGCATCCGTGGTGGACGGCCCTGGCCTGCTCCTTCCTGGCGGGACTCCTGATCGAGCTCCGGGCTCCCGAACGCGCGTCGGAGTATGTCGAACGGGGCCTGCGGGCGGCCGAGCGTGACGGGGCGGAGGCCTACCTGCTTCGCTGCCTGGGCATCGCACCCCTGGCCGCCTGGCTCGAGGGTCGCCCCGATAGGGCAGGCGGGCTGCTCGAGCGGGCCGAGGACATCATGGGTCGGGTCAGGACCCCCACCGGGACGACGTTCCTGCTCGGCGCCGAGGCGTACGTCGCGGTGGCGACGGTGCGGTTCGAGCTGGGCGACGTCGAGGCGGCCGAACGGGTGGCGACGGGGCTCCTCGAGGAGGCCCGGGCCGCCGGATGGAAGGAGGCGACGGCTCTGGCCGCGGTCGTGGCCGGGCGGTGCCGGGCGGCCCTGGGGGACGACGAGACGGCCGGGGCGCTGTTCCGTGAGGCCCTCGACGTGGCCGGTCAGGTCACGCTCCCGGCCCCCGAGTGGCAGGCTCGCGCCGGTTTGGCCGGCCTGGCCGCACGTGGGGGACTGCCGGGAGAGAGGGCCGAACATGTCTCGGCCGCCCGAGCCGTAGTCGATAGGCTTGCCCTGAGCATCGGGGAGGAAGAGCTTCGTCGCCGGTACGTCGAGGGCGCCGGCCGCGAGCTCGAGGTCCTTGCCCGTGGAACGGCCGCGCGTTTCAGAACTCAGCCGCGTCCGGCACGGTCGACAGCTCGTCCAGCCCCGCCGGCTCGGCGCCCGCCGCAGACAGGCGATCGATGAGGCGGGGGAGGGCCTCGAGCGTCTGGTCGGGCCAGGCGTGCAGGAGCAGGACGGCCTGTCCGTTGCCCGAGAGGACGCCGTTCACCGAGGCCTCGACGATGTCCTCGGCCGTGCGGTCCGGCTCCCAGTCGTACGCCAGGACGTCCCAGCCCACCTGGCGGTATCCGAGCCGCTCAAGGACCTCCCGCACCCGGGGGTCCTTCCATCCGGTCCCGAACGGGCACCGGAACCACGGCCGGGGATCGGCTCCGGTGATCGCCTCGATGACGCCGGTCGCCTCGCCGACGTCGGCTCGGATCCCGTCGTCCGACAGCAGGGGCATCCGGGCGTGGAAGAACGAATGGTTCCCCACGGCGTGTCCGTCCCGGACGATCCGCCGCGCGATCTCCGGGTAAGCCTCCACCCACCGGCCCTGGAGGAAGAACGTGGCCCGGAGTCCCTTCTCCCGGAGCAGGTCGACCACGGCGGCCGGAACGCCCGGGTCGCACCGGGGGCGGTCGGGGTGCTCGGCGTCGAAGGTCAGCGCCACCTTCACCCGAGGACCTCGGCGATCCGGGCGGCCACCCGCTCGGCGGCCCCGGGGTCGATGGGCCGGTACGTCACCGGCCGCCCGACCTCGTCGGCGATGGCTCTGGCGATGACCTCGGGGGTGCTCGTGGCGAAGTCCATGCATCGCCCCGCCCCATGTCGCTCCAGCCGGTGCCGGACGTGGAAGTTCTGCTCGAAGTGATGGCGGAGGGGGAAGTACAGGAACGGCCGCTGGTTCGCGGTGAGCTCCATGGTCGTGGTGAGCCCGCCCTGCACCACGGCCAGGTCGCACGCGGCCAGGTGGCGGTACAGCTCGGGGACGTACGCCCGAAGTTCCAGGCCCTCGTGCCGCGGGAGGCTCTCCGGGTCGATGCGTGGCCCGGCCACCACCACCATGCGGAGGTCCGGGACGAGTCGCCTGGCTTCGGGGTAGGCGTCGATCACCCGGCGAAGAAGATGGCCGCCCACCCCCGATCCGCCCACGGTCACGATGCACACCTTGTCCTCCGGCCGGTACCCCAGCCGGTCCCGAAGGGCCTGCCGGTCGGCCACGTCGGCGGGATCGAACCCGGTGATGTAGTCGCCCGAGAAGTCGAAATGCTCCTCGGTCCACTCCCGGATGGCCGGCAGCCCCGGTCCGAACCGGTCGGGCACCACGTCGTCCGGCGCCCCCACGAAGATGGCTCGGTCCCGGATCCTGGGGAACCGGGCGATGTGCTCGATCATCTCCGCGTTGTAGTCGGCGGTGAGGAAGGCCTCGCGCTCGCCCCCGTCGGGCATGGGCAGCCACCCGACGAAGTCCGTGAGCCACACGTACGCTGCGGACTTCTGCTCGGGGTTCTCGTGCAGGTAGTAGTCGAGCTCCCAGGCCTCGTCCCCGATCCACAGGTCGTAGTCCACTTCGTTGACCACGTCGCGCATGAGCATGAAGTTGGCCAGCAGGATCTCGTCCATCCGCCGCCAGGCCTGGAAGCAGTGCAGGTCGTGCTCGGCCGCCTCCGAGTCGATGTGCTCGACCTCGCTGGACATCTGGGCCGAAGCGGGGTGAACCCGCTCCCCCCGCTCCTCCAGGACCCGGGTCACCGGGTACTGGGCCAGCCAGTCGACCTCCACGTCCGGGTGCAGCTTGCGAAGCGCGTCCGCGATGGCCACGTCCCGCCGGGCGTGGCCCAGGCCGATGGGCGACGAGATGTACAGGGCTCGCTTCCGCCGGCTCCTCCCTCGGGTCCACCGCCGGGTTCCGGCCGCCGGCGGATGGATCCGGTCGACGAACTCCCGGATCAGCAGGTTGACCTTCACCGGATCCCGGAGGTGCGGGGCGTGCCCGCTGCCCCTGAGCCTGACGAGCACCGCTCGGTCTCCCAGCTCGCCGGCCAGCTCGACGCCCCTCGTGGAGGATTGGATGA
>DASWCX010000153.1:0-2391 GCA_036395815.1 Actinomycetota bacterium
TTACCGATACCGTGGCCCCGCTGCTGGCACGGCGCGTGGTAGGGGACTCGCATGTCGAGCGGCCGGAAGTCGGTTCGTAGCGCTCCCCGCTCGTGCAGGTTCAGCAGGAACTCGCAGATGTCGAACATGTGGGCCGACACCGTTCGCAGGTCCTGGTCGTCCTCCAGCTCGAGGATCTCCCGGGCCTCTCGTTTCAGCATCAGCCCGCAGCTGGTCGAGGTGGCCACGATGTCATAGCCGCGCCGGGCGTACGGCTCGAGGTGCCGGGCGAGCTTGCGGACGTATCGCTGCGCGTCGTCGAACAGCCCGTTCGACTGCAGCGGCAGCCCGCAACAGTCCTGCCGGGGGACGATCACCCGGTAGCCGTTGTGTTCCAGCACGGCCACGGCCATCTGGGCCACATGGGGTTCGAAGTGGTTCGCGCTGCACCCGTGGAAGTACACGATGGCTTTCGTGGCCGGGGCGAGCGGGGCGTGGTGGCGGGCCCACGACTGAAACGTCCGGCTGGCGAAGAGCGGCATGGGCGCTTGCCGGTGGACCCGAAGCGTTCGCTCCACGAGCCAGCGGAACGCGCGGTTCTCGAGGAAGAAGTTGGCGATGGGGGCGAGCGGCGTCCCCACCTTCCCCATGGCGCTCGGCCGGGCGATGATCCGGTCCCGGAGAGGGATCCCTCGCTGGGCCTTCATCTTCGCCCGGGCCTGGGAGTTGATCTCGGCGATCTTCACGCCCTGGGGGCAGACCGTGGTGCAGATCCCGCATCCGGAGCAGTAGTCGAGGGATGCATCGGGCGAGCCGTCGTCGGTCCGGAACCGCTCGAGCTGTGGCCCGACGTACTTCGGCCCGGGGAAGAGCGGCGTGACGTTCGACACGGGGCAGAACGTCTCGCAGATCGTGCACTTCACGCAGTGGTCCAGCGACCCCCGGACCCACTCCATCGTATCCATCAGGTGGCCCCCTCGACGATCGCGGACGCCACAGCGAAACCCGATGCCAGGGCCAGGCCGTTGCCCGACAGCTCCCGCCACGGTTCGGCCCCCCCGAGTGCGGCGCCGGCGGCGAAGAGATTGCGGAACGCCACGTTCCCCTCGAGGTCGAGCGGCCGCAGGCGTTCGTCCACGGAGATCCCCGCTCGGGCCATGGGTTGGTCGTCGAAATACCGCGGCACGAACCGAGGCTCGCCGACGGGGGGGACCCCCGTCACCGCCAACCCGAACACCGACTCGTGGACCTCGCCGTAGGAGTCGAGGAAGAGGGCGCCCTCGGCGAACCCCCCGGTCGCCAACACGAACCACCTGGCGTCGATGGGCGTTGCGCGGGCCGCCGCGG
Source organism: Actinomycetota bacterium (assembly GCA_036395815.1). GTDB lineage: Bacteria > Actinomycetota > UBA4738 > UBA4738 > UBA4738 > DASWCX01. Next base: position 1,327 of record DASWCX010000153.1, read on the forward strand.
TCTGCATGACCACGTGGGTCACCACGTCATCGTTCGTCTCCGCGCCTGCGGCCGTCGATCCGATCAGGAGCCGGCCTCCCGCGCGGACGAACGCGTCGCGCAGCGCGTGGAAGAGCCGGATGCCGGCCACCGAGGGCGGCAGCGTGGGCACCTCGAAGACCGGCCGCCCCAGGCGATCCTGGAGATCGAGCCAGGTCGTTCGGTGCTCGCCGAGGCCGAGCACGGACGGGAACCCCACCGACTCGCCCGGCTCCAGCCTGGGAAGCAGCTCCGCCGCCACCACCGACCGGAACTCCTGATCCTCGAACATCCGCGCGTAGCCGAGCGGGCTCACGTCGGCTTCTGCGCCGGGATCGGTGAGGTGCACGGGCCGCGCGTCCACGGTCACGCCGGTCGGGAGCTTGGCCTGGGACAGGTTATCGACCAGCAACCGGGGATAAAAGTCCTTCAGGGCCCGGAGGCCGGCGAACGCGAACCGGCCCCCCGATCGGAGGTCCCCGGCGGCCATGGCCTCCGGGACGAGCGCCGATGGCTTGGGCACCCTCACGGCGGTGGGGAGCAGGAGGTTCTCCTCGATGGTCCCGACGTAGGCGAGCGACGGCACGAGTGCTCGGAGCCACTCGGCGCTGGCCGCCACCGTGTCCGCCGGCAGCCGTGCGTAGGGATGCTCCGGTCGCTCGGAAACGAAGGAGGCAAGCGCGTCGGCCGGGCGCTCCACCAGGTCGGGGGCATAGCCCAGCACGTCGATCGTGGGGGGGGCGAGATGCGTGGCACCCGGTCCCTTCGCCACCAACGTGGTTCGAAGGCCAGCCTGGGCCAGGCGCACGCCCGCGGTCAGCCCGGCCAGGCCCGCCCCGACCACCACGGCGTCGGGGCTCATGCGGCGCCCACCCAGGCACCCGGCAGGTGGGCGACGTCGAGGATCCCCTGGAAGATCCAGTCGTCCAGCCTGGCCTGACGGAGCTGGTCGCCGTACAGGATCGGCTGGACCCCCTTCCACCGTTCCTGGACGAAGTCGAGCAGCGAGCGGTTGGCGGCCTCGCCGGCGATCTTCTCCACCTGGTG
>DASWCX010000154.1:0-7700 GCA_036395815.1 Actinomycetota bacterium
CGATGCGGCTCGGGCTCCACGGCTACCTCAGCAAGAACACGCCGGTCGAGAGGTTCGTCGCTTCGATCCGGGCGGTGATGGAGGGCGAGGTGGTGCTCCCGAAGGCGTTCGCCGGACCGACGGCCGCGCCGGTGACGCCCCAGGACCGCGAGGCCGCCCTGCTGATCCGCCAACTCACGCCGCGGGAGCGAGAGATCCTGGCCCTCCTGGCGAGGGGGGCGGGAAGCGAGGACATCGCCACCGGACTGGGCTTGAGCCCCAACACGGTCCGGACCCACGTGCAGAACATCCTCATGAAGCTCCAGGTCAACTCGCGCCTGAAGGCCGTCGCGTTCGCCACCCGCCACGGCCTGGTACAGCCGGAGCGCCGGCGTGCCTGAGACGGGTGAAGGCATCGAAGGGGCCGCTCGCATCAGGATCCTCGTTGCCGACGAGCATTCGCTGTTCCGCGAGGCGGTCAAGGGCGTCCTCAGCAACGAGGAAGACCTCATCGTGGTGGCGGAGGCTCGCGAGGGCATGGAGGCCGTGGCGGAGGCGGCGCGATCCCGTCCCGACATCGCGCTCCTGCAAGCCAACCTGCCGAACTGCGACGGGGTGAAGGCCACGGCGATGATCAAGGAGCGAGTCCCGGAGTGCCGGGTCCTCCTCCTGGACGACGGAGAGAACGAGGCCAGGCTGGTTGAAGCGTTGGAGGCGGGGGCGGGCGGGTATCTGACCAAGGCTCGGCCGCTGGCCGACCTCATCGATGCCACCCGGGCCGTCCGGCGAGGGGAGACCCTGATCCCACCGGGCATGATGGCGGGCCTCCTGTCCAACCTCATCCACCGTCGCAGGGACCAGGGCCAGGCGCTGCGGCGACTTGGCAACCTCACCAGGCGCGAACGGGAAGTGCTGGTCCAGCTGTTGGAAGGCGTGACAAATCGGGGCATCGCCGAGAAGCTGGTGATCAGTCCCGAGACGGCCCGTACGCACATCCAGAACCTCATCACCAAGCTCGGGGTGCACTCCAGGCTGGAGGCGGTCGCCCTGGTCGGCCAGAACGGCCTTCTGGCCGAGCTCATCGACATCGACGAAGGAGCTGATCTCGGTCTTCGGCGCGACGCAGAGCGAGCTTCGGCGAGATGACCCGAGTGGGGGTTCAGGCTGGGACCCTGAGAAGCCGATACCTGCGGAGAGGACACCGCGTCCCGGGCACAGGAGGTTCCTTGTTCAACATCGGTCCCACCGAGCTCATCGTCGTCATGGTCATCGCCCTCGTCGTATTCGGCCCCAAGCGGCTCCCGGAGGTCGGGCGGTCGGTGGGGAAGTCCCTCCAGGAGTTCCGGCGGGCATCCGCCGAGGTCCGTCGGGAGATCCGGGACGGCCTCGACGCTTCCTCCGGCCCGAAGCCCCCGATGGAGCCCTCGGCCCCGTCGAGCGGTCTCCCTGACGGTCCCGGCCTCGGCCTCTAGCGATCCTGTCGGCGCGCCCACCGCCCGCCGAGCCTCATGGCCGTCCTCCTCCGCCGCCGGCGCCGAGACCCTGGGCGCACCATGCCGGTCCTGGAGCATCTGGCCGAGCTTCGGACGCGGCTGATCATCTGCGTGGTGGCGGTGGCCCTCGGATCGATCGCCGGCTGGTTCCTGTATCGGCCGGTGTTCGACCTCCTGACCAATCCCTTCTGCTCCTTCATGCGGGCCCACCCCAACGTGGCGGCGAACCCGAAGCACCCCTGCGCGTTGGTGTACCTGGGCGTGGTCGAGCCCTTCATGGTGAAGCTCAAGGTCACCGTCTTCTGCGGGCTGGCCCTGGCCCTGCCCGTCCTGCTGTATCAGCTGTGGCGCTTCATCACCCCGGCGTTGAAGCCGGGGGAGCGGAAGTTCGCCCTGCCCTTCGTCCTGGCCTCGATCCTGCTGTTCGTCCTGGGCGGGCTGTTCGCCATGGTGACGCTGCCGAGGGGATTGGGTTTCCTTCTCGGCTTCGCCGGGACCTCTCGGGTGCAGCTGGTGCTCTCCGTCGGCCGGTACCTGGGGTTCGTCACCCTGCTGATCGCGGCGTTCGGGGCATCGTTCGAGTTCCCGCTGGTGCTGATCAGCCTGACCCTGGTGGGGGTGCTGTCCAGCCGCAAGCTCAGGCAGTGGCGGCGGTACGCGCTGGTGGGGATCGCCGTGTTCGCCGCCGTGATCACGCCCAGCCAGGACTGGTTCACGATGACGGCGATGATGGTGCCGCTGATCCTGTTCTACGAGCTGGCCATCCTGGTGAGCCGGCTGCTCAAGCGCTGAGCGCTGAGCGCTGCTACCGTCCCCGGCGGAGGTCCCGCAACCGGTCCCGCAGGCGGGGCGGAGGGAAGTCCTCGAACGTCTCCCACACCTTCCCCCTCCCGTTCGGGTGACCTGTCCGGGCGAGCTCACGCTCCCAGGTCGCTCGCTCGGTCTCCGTCATCCGAGCGGCATCGGCTGGGGACAACCCGCGAAACCCTGTTCGGAATCCCTGGCCGGGCGGCGGCTCCGACTCGGGCCCCGGCGCAGACCTTCGCTGCTCCGCCCGCAGAAGGATGGACAGGGCGGCCCGCAGATCCGTGATCCGGCCCGCGCGCTCGCGGGACACGTCCCGGAGCGCGGCCAAGCGCTCGAGGAGCACCGCGCGCTCCACCAGCAGCCGGTCCAGCTCCTCGGCTCGATCCTTGGCGAGCCCGCCGCGTGTGCGCCGTTCCTCGATCACGGCCGTCCCCTCGACCCGTTCCCGGAACGCGTGGCAGCCGGGCGCCCCGGGCTCCCTCCGGCCCGGAGGCCGGCCGCGATGATCTGCAGCGATCCCCGAAGGTCCCGGATCCGATGCTCCCGCTCGGCCAGCACGCGCTCGGCCGCGGCAACCCGTTCTCGCAACACGGCCACCTCCACGCGCAGCATGCCCAGCTTGGATGGGGGAGGCGGCGCGAGCGTTGCATCGGGAGTCCCCGGGGACGTCGAAGCCTGACGGGAGACTTCGTCTTCGACCTGCATCCTCGCGGCCCTCCCCTGGGGACGCGCCATAGCGTGGCCGTTCGGGCTTGCGGTTGTCAAGGCAACAGGTAAACGGCGTGCGTCAGGGCCGTCTCGGCGTCCCCGCCGGAGACCGGTCGTGCCGGAACGCCCTTCGAGCCGCGTCGGCCACGCTGAACGGGAGGCGAGGCCACCGGCTGAACCGACGCCCGTTCCGCACCGCCTCGAGGACCGGATCGGGTGGCCACCGCTGGGCCAGGGCCAGGGGCAGGGACCGAAGCGGGCCATGGGACCATGGCCGCATCGGGGTGGCGTTGCGCGGGTCGGCCCAGCGTCGGAGCACCGCCGAGCCGGCCCACCGAGGCGGACTCGCCCCGTGCTCGACCGGCGTGCCCTCCGGCCGCATGCCCAGCAGCTGGTGTGCCAGGCCGAGCGCGACCCTGACCCTCTCGGCGGTCCGCGGGTCGGCGGACTGCGCCGCGGACCAGTCGAAGCCCTCCTGCCGGGCTTCCACCCACGCCGCCACGTCGGACAGCCAGAAGGGCCTGGCCACCCCATGGGCCAGCGCGTGGAGCGCCAGCAGGCGGAGATGGTCCTCGGGGGATGGCACGGTGACGGCCACTCCTCCAAACTCCAGGTGGCCGGCTCGCGCGAAGAGCCCGGCCCGCTCCTGTTCGCGAACGAGATGCCCGTGGTTCAGGTCGACGACCAGGAGCCGGACCTCCTCCTCGAGCACGGCCTCGGCCTGACCTTCGTCCCCCGGCCGGAGGAGGAGGTCGATATCACCTCCCGGGCGGCAGGCGGGCGTCGCGTAGGCGGTCGCGGCGGCTCGACCCTTGAACAGCATCGGCTCGATCCCGTCGGCGCGGAGCCTCGTGACGACGTCGACGATCCGGCGCTCTCGCACCGCGGCATCGATCACGGCATGCCGGTAGGCGTCGTGGAGGGCAAGCCCAGCCGGCGTGGCGGCCAGTCGCAGGTCCGAACGGATCCGGGACCAGGCCAGGGCGCCCGAGCCGGAGGCCAGGAGGAAGGGGAGGATCTCCGCCAGCGCGTCCGGCTCGGAGCTCGGGAGCGGCGGAGGATCGGCGCGCCAGGAACCGGCCAGCAGGTGGGCGACCAGCGTTCCGGAGGGCGACCCCGACGGGGAGGGGCGAGTCACCCTCGGGGCAGGTTCGGCCATGCTCAGAGGCAGTGGCCGGCGAAACAAACCCCCGAGCAGCACTGCGCGCTCGAGGAGCACCCGCCACCGGTGGGCACGCAGCTGAAGGCGTGGGCCGGGGTGGGCGCCACGATCGACTTGATCACCGGGATGCCCAGGCCCAGAGCCAGCCCGCCGATGGCCGCCTTGCGCACCAGCTCCCGGCGGGTCACCCCGCGGTGGATCTGGGGTTCGGCCGGTGGCTCGAGCAGGCGCCGTTCGGCCAGCTGCTGCAGGGCGTACGCCGTGGCGTCCCCGTCCGAGCCCGGGTAGGAGCGCGCCAGGATGGAGGTGAGCTGGGCCTCGGTGCGGGTCCCGTCGCATGCCCGCCAGATCGTCGCCGACGGTCCATTCAGGCAGTGGGCCTTGTGGCGGTCCGTGTCGTAGACGAGCGTCTCGTCGTCCAACTGTTCGACCACCAGACCCTCGCTTCGAGCCTTCGGCCGTTCCGGTTCCTGCATGCGATCGTTCAAGGCCGTACCTCCCACGGGGCGAGTGCGCTCATTGATGCATCGACGCCCGAAGCCGCCGTCTGAAGCGGTCCGGGACCCTCCTGGCCGAACCAACCGTCCGCCCGGCGTAGGATCTCCCGCGCGGTTCCGTCCGCCTCCCCTCGCGTCCCGGCCAGGACCAGCACGCCGGGCATGGCCGAGCGGACGGCCGTCATGACCCGATCCGGCCGCCGCCGCGCCGAGACCGCGTTGCCGAGCAGGGCCAGGGCGCCCTCGCCCTCCGAGCGTTGCCGCGGGCGCCAGGTCGCGCCGGACCGATACTCGGTCATCACCACCGCTCCCACGGGGATGGCCCGGCGACCGCTGGTGCCGCCGAGCGACTCGGGTGCCACGTCGCGGCCCCGGTGTGCCCCCTCGCGCACCGACAGCGGCTTGGGGAAGGGATGCACGCGGCCGTGCTCGTCGAGCGCCGCGTATTCGTCCGAGTAGTAGGCCGCCCCGGCCCGGACCAGCTCGGACACCAGGGTGGTCTTGCCGGTGAACGTCCGGCCCGGAACGAGGATGGCCCGGCCCCGCCACCGGACCACGCCGGCGTGCACGAACACCCGGCGCGGAGCGAGCTCGGCGACGGTTCGTCGAAGCTCGGTCTCCAGCGCCTCGAGGACCGGTTCCCACTCCCGGTCCCGCGCCACCCGCTCCGCGTCCCGGTACAGCAAGTGCAGGCGCCGGACCGAGCCTCGGGGGCTCACCGAGCCGCCCACGACCAGCGAGAAGAGGTGGTCGACCTTCGAACCTCGGGCCTGCCGCCACCCGGGCGGGAGCGCCGAGGTCACCGATCCCATGGCGGCGGGGTCAGTGACCCGCACGCCGAGCCGGACTCCGTGGGCCATGACCGAGATCCCCGCCGCCCACCCGAGGCGGTCCAGCCGGTCCATTCAGGTCCCGCCCGTACGGAGGTGCGGGATGGCCGCGTCCGGAAGGCCCATCACCGAAGGTACGTCGTCGGGTCGCCCAGCAGCTCGGCGGTCACGACCGCCTCGCGGCTGGTGGATGCGCGCTGGGCCGCCGACACGGCGTCTCCCAGCCGGACCGGAGCCAGGCTGCCGGGTGCCGTCGGGTCGAAGAGCTGCCCGAGCAGCGCCTGGCTCATGGCCAGCTCGCTGGCCGGATCGCCGAGCCCGGTGGACGCCCACACGGCGACGGCCCCGCCGGGAGCTCCAAGGAGCGACTCGCCCAGAGCCGGCAGGTACGGGTCGGTGAAGTACCCGTTCAGGCAGGTCATCGAGACGAACAGGGCCGGGTGGCCGCTGTTCAAAAGGCTCGCGGCGTCGGCGTCGGAGAGCCATCCCCCCGCCCACGAGTCCACGTTCCCGTGGCCCAGGTAGCTCACCAGGGTGGGACCCGAGGCGATGGCGCCGACCAGGTCGGCGTTGCCGCTCGCCGGTCGGACCAGGTCGGTCTCGCCCACCTCGTCGGGGAGGCCCGCCGCCAGCTGGGCCACCGCGGCCGGGAAGTCGTACATGTCCGGCTGATCGGCCCCCAGCACCGCGGAGGCCGGAGCGGAGGATCCGTCGTAGGCCACCAGCTTGGCCACGATCGCGGAGGCCCCTGCCGCGTCGACGGCCGGGATCCTGCCCAGCGCGAGGTCGGGCTGGCCGTCGCCGTTCGTGTCCGCGAACCAGTTGTCGGACGCGGTTTCCATGAACGTCGTGTCGACCAGCTTGGTCGGCACCAGGTCCGGGCTGCCGCCCAGCCACCCCCGGGGGTCGTACGTGCCGGCCCCGAACAGCAGGACGTATCGAGGCGGCGTGGCCCATTTCGCCGCGGCCAGGGCCAGGAAGGCATGGATGGCCGCGGGGTCCTTCTCGCCGAAGGAGAACTCGTCGTAGACGTCCTGGACGTCCACGACGTCGACCTTCAGTCCCTGCTGCTCCCGGAGGACTGCCAGCGGAGCCACGGAGGGGGCGAGGTCGGCCGTGGTGATGATCACCAGGTCGGCGGCGTTGCCGGAGGCGCGGAGCGACGAAGCCTGATCGGCCACCAGGGAGCTGGGAGCGTCCACCCGCCCGGAGGCGAAGGCGTACAGCGTCCTGGTCCCGGTTCCGGGGATCGTGGCGGTGGCGGTGTAGGTGTCTCCATCGGCCGAGACCACCGGAGTCACCTCGACCGGGGCCGCCGGGTTCGTCGCGTCGACCAGGCGGACGGCCGGATCGGAGAATCCGGTCACCGCGACGCGGGTTCCGCCCGCGACCGTGAACCGAAGGGCGTCGTCCGTGGCCGCGTACCGCCGCTGGTAGGTCACGGAGATCGTGCCGACCAGCCCGTAGTCGCCTGCCGAGCCGCTGGTGAGCGTGACGTCGTTCGATCCGTCCACCAGGCCGGGCGCGGGGAACGTGGCGTCTCCGAGCGCCTGCCCGTCGAAGGACAGCGAGCCCAGCGCGACGCCGTTCAGGTCGACCTCCACGCTGTGATGGCCCGCCGTCACACCCTGGACCGATACTTCGAGCTGGGCGCCGTCCGCGGTGAAGAGTTCCGGCACATCCACTGTTTCGGTCGTCGGGACGGAGAACACGAGCCCTCCGAAGAAGTTGTCGGCGTCGCCGTTCAGGAGCGAGGCGAAGTACACGAGCCGGTCACGCCGGGTCACCGTGGCGGTGAACGAGTCGCCGGCCGGAGGCCCCTCGGCGGAGCCGTCGACCACCGGAACCCGGGCGCCCGAGGATCCACCTGCGGAGACCCAGTACACGCGGGCGCCGGTGGACGGGGTGTCGAGGCCGAGGCCGTAGAACTCCAGGGCATCGCCTGTGATCTCGACGGCCTGCTCCTTGCCCTCGGCCCACACACGGAGCCGAGAGGGATTCCGGGTGTCGACACCGAGGCCGGCCAGCGTGGCCAGCGGCACCCGGTACCAACCCTCGTGATCGACCATGATCTCGACGGCCGGACTGTGGATCGACGGGCCTGACCCAACGGGGCCGTCCCTCCGCCCCTCCGAGCCAACGTGGGCCACTCTGAGCGCGGAGCTGCTGCCTCCGGTCCGCCCCAGCTCGCCGAGGGGCGCGGCCGGGCGAGCGGATGCCGCCC
>DASWCX010000155.1:0-5309 GCA_036395815.1 Actinomycetota bacterium
GCCCTCCTGGGGGCGGCGGGCCTGGGTGATCTCGGCCAGCACTTTCCTGACACGGACCAGGCATTCGCGGGGATCTCCGGTCTCGATCTCCTTTCGCGGGTCGTGTCCGTGATCCGGGAACAGGGATTCGCCCCCCGGCAATGCGATCTCACGGTGGTTCTGGAGCGCCCCGCCATCGCCCCGCACCGGGAGGAGATCCGGCGCAATCTCGCCTCATCCCTCGGAGTCGAGACGGCCGAGGTGTCGGTGAAGGCGACCAGGCCCGAGGGGTTGGGGCTCACCGGTGACGGAGCCGGCTGTCTGGCGCTGGTGTCGGTGACCCGACTCGGCCCGGGATGACCCGGGCCCGTCCGTCGCCGGAGCCACGGAGCGGGCGCCGCCGCGGCGCGCCGGTCCATCGCATGGCGCCTTCGGATGGGAGCCCGTTCCCGATCGGTGGACGGCGCCCCGCGCTCGAGGCGATCCGGGCCGGCCGGGCCATGGAGCTTCTCGCCGTCCGAGGATCCACGAGGACCGAAGGCCTGCGCGACGTCCTGGCCGCGGCGGAGCACGCCGGCGTTCCGGTCAAGTGGGTGGAGCGCGCCGCCATCGACGCGCTGGGCGTCGGTGATCATCAGGGCGTCGCTGCGCTGGTGACCCCCAGTCCCGAACTCGACGAGGCGGCCCTCGGATCCTTCCCGTTCGAACCGGACGCGCTGGTGGTCGTGCTCGACGGCGTCACCGACCCCAGGAACTTCGGGGCCTGCGCCAGATCGGCGGAGGCCGCCGGGGCCGCGTTGGTCGTGGCGCGAAAGCGTCGGTCGGCCCCACTCTCGCCTGCCGCGATCAAGGCGTCGGCCGGGGCCCTCCTGCACCTGCCGGTGGCTCGGGTGGCCAACCTTACCCGAACGATCGAGCAGCTCCAGGACCGGGGGTTCTCGGTGGTCGGCCTCGACGCAGCAGGGGTGGACATGCGCGACGCGCCGCCGGCCAGCCGTCCCATCGCCCTGGTCGTGGGTTCCGAGGGGACGGGGCTCGCCAGGCTGGTGCGGGAGTCGTGCGACTTGCTGCTGGCCATCCCGATTGCCGGGAGGACGGCGTCCCTGAACGCGTCGGCGGCGCTCTCGGTGGCCCTGTTCGCGTACGCAACGCCTTCAGACCGGCCGGATCGCGCTGTTACGATGCCCTCTGCTGGCGTGGCGCAGCCCGGTAGCGCAAGCGATTTGTAATCGCTAGGTCGTGGGTTCGAATCCCACCGCCAGCTCTTTCTTTTTTCTTCTCTCCGCCCCCGAGTCGAGCCGAATCCGGCTCCGATGTGACGAGCACGCGTTTCCGGTCAACAGATGGTTGACTCGGGCGTGGGCTTCGCCATGATCGGGACGATGCCTCCTCCCACCGGTGGCTCGCCGCCGCATCTTCCCACCGCCGATGTCGAGACCGACATCGGACGGGCCCGCCGGGCCAGGAGCGCGCGCCGCGTGGTGATGGGTCTGATCGTCGTCGTCGTCGTCGTCGCGTTGACCAGCTTCCTGGGCCCCCACACCACGACCATCTCCGGGTCGGGCAACGGCTATCGCCTGACGCTCACCTACCCATCGGTGACCCGCCCGGGCCTGGCCGTGCGATGGGTCCTCGAGGTCCGCCACCCGGGGGGCTTCGACGGCAAGGTCACCATCGCCACCACGAGCCGCTACTTCGACCTGTTCGACTTCGACAACCTCGATCCGGTGCCGTCCTCGCAGACCACCGACGGGACGCACTCGATCTGGGTCTTCGATCCGCCGCCCGGGGACGTCCTCACGATCACCATGGACGCCCGGCTCGAGCCCGCGCAGCAATATGGGAAGAGCGCCGTCACCGAGCTTCGCCTCGGGGGGCTCCGTGCGGTGGTCCTTCACTACTCGACGCGCGTGATGCCCTGATGGAGATCGTCCTCCGGGCCACCGTGACGTTCTTCTTCCTCCTCGTGGTGACTCGGAGCATGGGGAAGAAGGAGCTCTCTCAGCTCTCCGCGTTCGAGCTCATCCTGCTGATCACGATGGGCGACCTCGTCCAGCAGGGCGTGACCCAGGAGGACCAGTCGCTGACCGGAGCGTTCACCGCGATCGCCACCATGGCCGCGCTCATCGTGGTGCTGTCCACGATCCAGTTCCGCTGGCCGGGGACCCGGAACGCCATCCGCGGGATCCCCGTGGTGGTGGTTCGCAACGGCCGGCCGCTGGAGGAGGCCATGCGGCTGGAACGACTGAAGCTGGACGAGATCCACGAGGCCGCCCGGCAGCAGGGGATCGGCGACCTCGCCGAGGTGCGGGTGGCGATCCTCGAACCCGACGGGAAGCTCTCGTTCATCCAGGGCGACGACGAACAGCACGACCAGCCCGACGACGTGGCCTCCTGAGCCCGCCCTCGGTCGGGCGCGCTCAGGCCATCGTTCAGACGGACTCCGACCCGGCGCGGATGGCCAGCACGGTCTCGATGGTGTCCGCGTCTCGAGGGGCCTTGTCCGGCCGGTACCCCTTCACCCTGGCGAAGCGCAGGGCCACGCCGGCGGGGTAACGGGAGCTGCCCTGGACACCGTCGAAGGCGACTTCCACGACCAGCTCCGGACGGACGTACACCATGTACTCGTCCCGGCCCGTCTCCAGCTCCAGCAGGCGCTCGGTCTGCCAGGCGAGCATCTGGTCGGTCATCCCCTTGAACGTCTTGCCCAGCATGACGAAGCCGCCCGTTTCCGGATCGCGCGCTCCGAGGTGGAGGTTGCTGAGCCATCCCCGCCGTCGGCCGTGGCCCCATTCGGCCCCCAACACCACGAGGTCCAGCGTGTGGGCCCGCTTCACCTTGAGCCAGCCGGCCCCACGGCGCCCGGCCTCGTAGGGCGCGTCCAAAGCCTTCACCATCACCCCCTCGTGCCCCCCGGCGATCGACTGGTCGAGGAACCGGCCGGCCTCTTCAGGGTCGGTGGTGACGACCCGGGGCGCCATCAGGTCCGTTCCGAGACGGGCCTCGAGAACGGCGTACCGTTCGCTGGCGGGTCGGTCGATGACGTCGTCACCGTCTACGTGCAGGCAGTCGAAGGCGAACAGCGAGAGCGGGACCAGGCCCCGCATCTGCTCCACGTCGAGCCTGCTCCCGAACCGGCCCATGGTGACCTGGAAAGGATGGGGCCGGCCCTGGGCCCGAAGGGCGATGGCCTCGCCGTCCAGGACGATCGCCTCGACCGGCAGCCTCCCGACGATCTCGACCAGCTCGGGAACCCGGTCGGTGATGTCGGCCAGGTTCCGGGTGAAGGCTCGGACCTCGTTCCCCAGCCGGTGCACCTGGACCCGGGCCCCGTCGAACTTCCACTCCACCGCCGCGGGGCTGATCCGGCCCAGCGCCTCGTCAATGTCCGCGGCCGTCTGAGCCAGCATCGGGGACACCGGCCGAAGCACCGTGAGCCGGAACCGTCCCAGTCCGCGGCGTCCCTCGGCCACCGCCGCGGCGGCCACTGTGCCGAGGTCCCCGGCGAGCATGGCCGCCCGCCGGACCTCCGACGCCGGCACGTTGGCGGCCTTGGCCACCGCTTCGATCATGACGCCCTCGAGCGCCCCCTGCCGCAGCTCGCCGGTGAGCAGGCCGATGAGGAATCGTCGCTCCGGCTCGGTGGCCCGGCCGAACAGGCCCGCCAGCTCCCGCCGCCTGGCCGTCTGGGATCCGGGCCCGGTCATGGTCCCGATCCTCCGAAGGGCCAGGTCGACCTCGAGCAGCTCCAGGGTCGGCGACGGCACGGCCGGCGGGAGTTCGCGGAGGGAGGCCCAGCCGATCCCGATGGCCGGATGCGGCAGCTCCCCGGAGAGGTATGCCACCCCGACGACGGCCTCCTCGGGGCGAAGCTCCCGCAGGCACGAGGCGAGGCGCTCGATCTTCGCCAGCCGAGCCGGCGTCCCGGCCACGTCGGAGGAAGCGCGGGCGATCTCGGCGAGCAGCATCCGGGGATCCCGCGATCACTCCAGCGTCGCTCCGGCGGCGACGGCTTCGTCGAGGGCCCGCTCCCCATCTTCCGGCCGGAGGTTCACGGCCCGGACCCCTTCGGCGAAGATCCGCACGTCGTACCCGAGCCCGATGCCGTCGATGGCCGTCTCCTTCACGCAGTAGTCGGTGGCCAACCCGGTGATGACGATCCGCTCCACCCCCCGCTCCTGGAGGATCCGGCCGAGCTCGGTGGCGCCGCGCTCGCCGCTCCTGGGGTCCCTGACGCTGAACCCCGAATAGCCGTCCTCGCCGCCGCTTCCCTTCCTGACAACCTCCCCGGCCACCCGCAGGTCGGGGCGGAATTCGGCCCCCCACGTTCCCTGGACGCAGTGGACCGGCCAGATGCCTCCGTCCTTCTGGAAGTGCGGCGTGCTCTCCGGATGCCAATCCTGCGTGTAGGTCACCACGCTGCCGGCGGCCAGGGCCCGCTCGATCTCCCGATTCGCCACCGCCACCACCTGCTCTCCCTCCGGCACGTACAGGCTCCCGTTCGGGTCGGCGAAATCGTTCTGGATGTCCACCACCACCAGCGCCGTCCTCTCGTCGTATTCGGGCATCGCCCACGTCACCTCCTCGGATAACGACTCCATGATGGCGTGATCCGGATCGTTCGACCCTCCGGCACCCTCCGCTGGTAGCATCCCTGCGCGCCGGGGGAGAGGAGTGGCGAACACGTGACCGCCGGATCGGCCTGGGAAACCGCGCTGCACCAGCTCGACGAGGCCGCCCGGATCATGGATCTGGATCCGGGGGTCCACGAAGTGCTTCGCAATCCCCGGCGAGCCCTTCAGGTGTCCGTCCCCACCCGCATGGACGACGGCTCCATCCGCGTGTTCCAGGGCTACCGGGTCCACCACAACACGTCGCGCGGCCCATCGAAGGGCGGCATCCGCTACCACCCGAGCGTGGACCTGGACGAGGTGAAGGCCCTCGCCATGTGGATGACGTGGAAGTGCGCGGTGGTGAGCATCCCCTACGGCGGGGCGAAGGGCGGCGTCGTGGTGGACCCGGCGAAGCTCTCGCCCGGCGAGCTGCAGCGGATGACCCGCCGCTATGCCTCGGAGATCCTGCCTCTGATCGGCCCCGAGCGCGACATCCCGGCCCCCGACCTCGGAACCAACGAACAGGTGATGGCCTGGATCATGGACACCTACTCGACCCGGGAGGGATTCTCGGTGCCCGGCGTGGTGACCGGGAAGCCCCTGTCGATCGGCGGGTCCGCTGGCCGCTCACAGGCCACCGCGCGAGGGGTCATGTACATCACGCTGGCCACCATGAAGCACCTCGGGATGTCGGTGGAAGAGGCGCGGGTGGTGGTC
>DASWCX010000156.1:0-2715 GCA_036395815.1 Actinomycetota bacterium
CCTGGGCAACGGCGCCTCGAAGGCCGCGGACTGGTCGAACTTCTTCGACGCCCAGACGGCGAGCTGATCCGGGAGCCGGCGTAACGGCCGGCGACGTTGCCGGCGGCAGCCTCACCCGGGCGAGGGCCGCCCTCGCCTCTCGGGACTTCCGCCGCCTGCTGGCCGGTCGCCTGGTCAGCCAGACCGCCGACGGGCTGTTCCAGGCCTACCTGGTGGCCCAGCTGGTGTTCCTGTCGCCGGAGAAGCACGGGACCGCGATCGGGGTGGCCAAGGCCTACGCGGTGCTGGTCATCCCCTTCTCGATCGTGGGACCGCTCTCCGGCGCGTTCATCGACCGGTGGTCCCGGCGCCGGATCCTCCAGGTCACCCCGGTGGCCCGCGCGGCCGCCACGGTGGCCCTGCTCCCCCTCACCGGGTCGAGCCTGTACCTGTTCGCCCCCGCCCTCGTCGTGGTCTCGCTGAACCGGTTCTACCTGGCCACCGCCACGGCGAGCATCCCGGTGCTGGTGGAGGACCGACATCTGCTGGTGGCGAACTCCATGTCGACGGTGGGAGGAACGGTGGCCACCTTCGCTGGGCTCGTGATCGGCACGAAGCTGGCGGGCCCCATCGGGACGCGAGGGTTGCTCGCGCTGATCGCGGCGTGCTGGCCCGTTTCGGCGTGGCTGGCCACCCGGCTCTCCCAACCGCTGCGGCCGGTGAGGCCGGAGGCGAGCCTGGGCACGGCCCTGGCGCGGGTCGGCCGCGAGGTGTGGCGCGGCGCCCGCAGGCTGGCCGCCACCCCGAGCGCCCTCGGCCCGATCGTCTCGGTCTCGCTCGACCAGTTCCTGGTGGGGCTGGTGACCGTGCTCTCGCTGGTGGTGTTCAAGGAGCGCTACAAGCAGGGCGTGGGGTCCTACGGCAACATCGTGGCCGCCGGCGGCGTGGGCGTGCTCCTGGGCACGCTCACGGTCGGGTGGATCGAATCGAAGCTGCGAAAGGCCCACATCGTGGCGGTGGCGTTCGCCATGGCCGGGGTGGTCTCGCTGGCCGTGGCGCCCGCCATCACCGGGATCACCATCCTGCTCCTGTCGTTCACCCTCGGGTTCACATTCTCCTGGAGGAAGGTGCCGGTGGACACGCTGGTGCAGGAGGCCATCCCGGACCGGTACCGCGGCCGGGTGTTCGCCGTCTACGACCTCACGTACTCGATGGCCCGGGTGATCGCGGCCGCCCTGGCCATCGTGGTCGTGCCGCACGTGTCCACGGGCTGGCTGGTCGCCGCCGTGGGGGCGGCGTACCTGGCGTGGACGCCGGTCCTGCCGTGGTGGATCCGGCGCCCTCGCTGGGTCCGGGTTCGCTTCTACGCGGGGGGCCGGGCCGACGAGGTCCCGCGGGCGATCGAGGTGGCCGGGGAGGACGAGCCGGTCGAGGTCCTGGGCTCGTACGAGGAGGAACGGAACGGGAGGCGCGTCCGGCGGTTCCGGGTCCGAACGGCGGAGGGCGGCCTCGCCGACCTGATCGGGGAGCCCGTGGGAGACCGGTGGCGCCTCGAATGACCGTTCGGGTTTGGCTCAGGTTCGAAGCCACGCGAGGCGCCGCGGAGGCCAGTACCTCAGGCGGACCACACCCCGGATGTGCCGGGCTCCGACCGGGCCGAACCACGTGCTGTCGGCGCTCGATCCCCTCCGGTCCCCGGTGACCCAGTACTGGTCGGGGCCGAGCGCGAGGGCCCCCACGTACTCCCCGGGCAGCGCCGTCAGTCGCTTGACCAGTTCGAAGCCTGGCCGTTCGGGGTGCTCCACCACGACCAGATCGCCGGGCCGGAGCAGGCCGGTCCGGGTGGCCACCAGCAAGTCCCCCGGCTCGAGCTCGGGGGCCATGCTGGTTCCCTCCACCGCCACCCGGAACGGACGCCACGCCGCCCAGGCCGCGGCCGCCAGCACGACGATCGCTCCGATCCGCCATCTTCGACGCCGTGGTAGCGTTGCTGGAGCGCCCGGTTCGTCAGCGAAAGGAGGCACCATGCGGAGATTGTCCGCCCTGCTGCGCCCCTCCAGAACCGTGCACGCCCACTGCGACCTCCCCTGCGGCGTCTACGACCCGGCGCAGGCTCGGATCGAGGCCGAATCCATCAAGGCCATCCAGGAGCGCTACGGAGACGCGGAGAACAAGAAATCCGCCAATGAGACCGCAGATCAATACCAGCAGCGAGCGCTTGACATCAAGGAGCAGCGGGCCGACCTGGTGAAGCACCACCTGTGGGTGCTGTGGACCGACTACTTCAAGCCCAACCATCTCGAGCAGTACCCGCAGCTCCACGACCTGTTCTGGAAGGCCACGAAGGCCGCCGGCGACTCGAAGCGATCGGTCGACCCGGCCCAGGGCCAGCAGCTGCTGGACTCCATCGCCGAGATCGACACCATCTTCTGGGAGACCAAGAAGGCGTAGTCCCCGGGGACCATCCTCTCTTCCCCGATCCACAGGCGGGTCGGATGGGGCTCACAGACCCGTCCTCGACCATGCCCTTCGACGCAGGGCACGGGGCACTGCGGGAAGGAGGACGGAGTTGGACACGAAGGGAACGGCATCCGGCCGGGCACGGACCCCCCGACGCTGGATGGGCGCGGCGGGCCTGCTGGGGGCCGGCCTGCTCGCCGGCGGGATCCTGGCCGGGTCACAGATCGCCGGCGCGGCGTCATCGTCGGGGAACTCGAACACGGCGACCGCCGTTGC
>DASWCX010000157.1:0-3777 GCA_036395815.1 Actinomycetota bacterium
TGCAGCGTGACCGCTTCCCGTTGGAGCTCCGACTGGAGGTGCCGGCGGCTCGTATCGACGGACGAGATCGCCCGATCGAGTCGGGCCACGGCCTCGTGGTTCGAAACGCCGCCCACCGTCTGAGTCGTGCCGTGGAACGCGGCCCACAGGCCCGCTCCCGAGGTCGCCGAAAGGGCCAGCGCGAGGGCTCCCGCGAACAGCCGGCGCCTTCGCTGGCGCCGGTGGGCCAGCTCGAGCATCCGCTCCCAGCCGTGCGGCCTGAGCTCGAGCCGGGCCGCCGCGCGGTCGAGGAGATCTCTTGGGTCACCCATCGGCTTCCTCCAGCGCGCGAAGGGTGGCCTTCGCCCGCGACACCCGGACCCGAACCGAGACCGCCTCGATCCCGAGCGTGCGACCGGCTTCCTCCGAGTCCATCCCCAACCACTCCACGAGGACGAGGGCCGCTCGCTGTCCAGGCGGGAGCGAGGCGAGGAGCCGATTGACCGTGTCGGCGGTCTCCGCGGCCGCCGCCGGATCCGCATGGGGAACCGGCCGAGCGATATGCCTGGCCGTCACGGCGAGCCGCCGGAGCCGGCTCCGGTGGAGGTTGAGGGCCGTCCGGTAGAGATAGCCCGTCGGCGAATCCATCCGCCGGACCCGATCCCAGCGTTCGTACATCCGCACCATTGCCTCCTGGCTCAGCTCTTCCGCCTCCGAGGTGTCGCCGGTGATCAGATACAGCGCCGTGGTCAGTCGACGGTGTTCGGCTTCGAAGAAGCGGTGGAACTCCGTCTGGGCTGAGGTCTCGGCGCTCAGAACCGTCCTCACGGCGGCCATGTGTGGATCATGAACGCGAACCTGTCTCGAGTCGTTACAAGGGGGCCATGGCCTCCCAGCGGCGTCACCGCCGGCGTGTAGCCTTTGTTCGACCCCGGTCCGCTCCGCGGCCGGCACGCGAGGAGGCCAGGTGGCGCGCGGTTCGAAGAAGAAGGCCCGGTCGTTCGACCTGTACGTGCAGGACATGGTGCTGCGCGTGGCCGCGCCCGAGGAGCTGTACGAGGAGGCCAGGGTCGTGGCCATGAACTTCTCCGAGAAGCTCCAGGCGTACGGGATCCGCGACCCAGACTTCCGGACCAGCAAGCGGCCGGTCGTGGTCCCCGACGACGCACCCGCCATCGTCCGGGAGATGGCCCGGGTGGCCCGGTTGGCGGGCGTCGGTCCCGCGTTCACCATCCAGGGAGCGATCACCGATCACGTGGGGCGGTTCCTGGCCCTTCGGCTTCCCGAGGTCCTGGTGTCGAACGGGGGCGACTACTTCGTGGTGACCCGCAAGCGAGCCCGCCTGGGGATCCATCCGGGAACCGACCCCAGCGGGCGGCCCCTGGCCCTCGTGGTGCGGCCCGAGCTCGGCCCGCAGGGCATCTTCACCACGGCGGCCGGACGCCTCGAGCTGGCCGCCGATCCCTCGGACACCCTCGTGGTCGTGGCGTCCTCGTGCATGCTGGCGGAAGCGGCCGCCACCGCCGCGGCCCGGATGCTCCGCCGGCCCGAGGCGGGGTTCGCCGCGGCCCTCGGTTTCCTCCAGCGGCTGCCCGGCGTGTACGGCGGCCTGGTGGTGCAGGGCGAGCAGATCGGCCTGGCCGGCGGCCTGGAGCTCGCGGCCTGACATGCCGCGGCGAACACCGGCCCCCGAGCCCGAGGAACGGCACGAATCCGAGGAGCGCCGGCGCGCCGACGCCCGGGTCCGGGTGGAGGAGCTCCGGGACCTCATCAACTACCACGACTACCGCTATTACGTCCTCGACGACCCCGAGCTGTCCGACGCCGAATACGACGAGCTCATGCGGGAGCTCAAGGCGCTGGAGGAACAGTTCCCCGAGTTCGTCACCCCCGACAGCCCCACCCAGCGCGTGGGCGGCCAGCCCAGCGAGCTGTTCGCCCCGGTCCGCCACCGGATGCAGATGCTTTCGCTCGACAACGCGTTCTCCTGGGAGGAGCTGAACGCCTGGGGCAAGCGGGTCGAACGTGCCGTGGGCCAACAGGCGGACTTCGTGTGCGAGCTGAAGATCGACGGGCTGGCGGTCGCGTTGACCTACGAGGACGGCCAGTATCGCGTCGGCGCCACCCGGGGCGACGGGTTCGTGGGCGACGACATCACGGCGAACATCCGGACCATCCGCGCGGTCCCGATGAAGCTGCGCGTGGACGACCCGCCGAAGGTCCTCGAGGTCCGGGGCGAGGTCTACCTCCCGGTGAAGGCGTTCGAGAGGCTGAACGAGGAGCTGCTGGAGCGGGGCGAGCGGGCCTTCGCCAACCCCCGGAACGCCGCGGCCGGCTCGCTGCGGCAGAAGGACCCGAGCGTCACCGCCTCGCGGCCGCTTCGTCTGTGGTGCCACGGGGTCGGCGCGGTGGAGGGGCGGCGGTTCCAGCGCCACTCGGAGCTGCTGGACTTCTTGCGGGAAGCGGGGCTCCCGGTGCCTCCCCAGACCGAACGGGTCGGCTCGCTGGAGGAGGTGTTCGACTTCTGCGAGCAGTGGCAGCGCAACCGCCACTCCATCGACTACGAGATCGACGGCGTGGTGGTGAAGGTCGACCAGATCGCGCTGCAGGAGGAGCTGGGGGCCACGAGCCACGCCCCACGGTGGGCCATCGCCTACAAGTTCCCGCCCGAAGAGCGGACCACGCTGCTCGAGAAGGTCGACGTGCACACCGGCCGGACGGGGATCGTCACGCCGTTCGCCCGGTTGCAGCCGGTGTTCATCAGCGGCGTGACCGTCACCACGGCGACCCTGCACAACGAGGACGAGGTTCGAAGGAAGGACGTCCGGGAGGGCGACACCGTGATCGTGCGCCGGGCCGGCGACGTCATCCCCGAGGTGGTCGGCCCGGTGCTGTCGAAGCGCACTCCGGGCGCCAAGCCGTGGAGGTTCCCGAAGAGATGTCCGTCGTGCCGGACGCCGCTCGTCCGAAAGGAGGGCGAGGCGTACCGGCGCTGCCCGAACAGGGCCTGGTGCCCGTCGCAGAAGGTGGAGTGGCTGTTCGCCTTCGCCTCGAGGGGCGCAATGGACATCGAGCACCTCGGCTACAAGACCGGGATCGTCCTCATGGAGATGGGGTGGGTCAACGATCCCGCCGACATCTACTCGATCACCGAGGAGCAGCTCGCCCAGCTCCCGGGATTCAAGGAGCGCTCGATCTCGAACCTCCTCGGCGCCATCGAGCAGTCGAAGGACCGCCCGCTGTGGCGACTGCTGGTCGGGCTGAACATCCCGCACGTCGGCTCGCACGTGGCCCAGGTGCTGGCCCGGGCGTTCCCTTCCGTGGACGCGCTTCGAGAGGCAACCGTGGAGGAGCTGGTGGCGGTGGAGGAGGTCGGCCCCGAGATCGCCCGGAGCGTGTTCGAGTGGTTCCACGACCCGGGCAACCTGAAGCTGCTGGAGCGTTTGGGGGCGGCAGGGGTCCGGATGGAGGACCCGGAGCCCGAGGCCCTGCCCGAAGGTCCGCTCACCGGCAAGACGGTGGTGATCACCGGCGGGCTCGAGTCGATGAGCCGGAGCGATGCGGAGAAGGCCGCGGCCGACGCCGGGGCCAGGGTGGCCAGCAGCGTGTCGAAGAAGACCGACTTCGTGGTGGTGGGGGAGAACCCGGGCTCGAAGCACGAGCGGGCCGTCCAGCTCGGGGTCGAGACCATCGACGAACAGGAGTTCCTGAAGCGGCTGAAGAGGCCGGCTGCGAAGCGGGGACGCGGCCAGAAATAGGGAAGTTCCTCTGATTCCTCCCGCCCCTCGGGGTGTCAGC
>DASWCX010000158.1:0-1511 GCA_036395815.1 Actinomycetota bacterium
GGACGAGGGTCGCTCCGGCCACCCCGCTGCCGGCCCCCAGCATCACTGCGCTGACGATCGCGAGCGAGAAGGCCAGGAACGAGATGAGGTCCGGGGACAGACGCAAGGGGGCCAGCGCCATCGACAGGCGGGTGGACAGCGGTCGGTTGAGGAACCGAGACACCGGGCCGTCGCTCCTCTTGATCAGTGACAGACGAAGGAGGTGCCGGGCTCGCTTCAGGTCCTCTGGCGTGTCCACGTCCTGCCACCAACACCCCTCCGGCAGGGGAACAACGGCCAGGGGGGCCTCCTGGGCCAACTCGGTGACCGCACCGGCCAGGGAAAGGTCGCCCCGAGCGGCGGCCCGGCGCTGCGCCCGGAACACGGCGAACGGGAGCACGAAAGCTCCGCAGTCGATCGAGGGGTCCTCGAATTCCTTTGAGAAGGCCACGGCCCGACCACGAACCACTCGGACCTTCGTACCTTCGGTCCAGATGTCGGGCTCTGGGGTCGCATCCACAAGGACCGCCCCTTCCCCAGCTCGACACAGGCGCTCCAGGGCTCCTTCGCCGAACAGGTGGTCCGCCGCAACGAGGACGAACAGTTCCTCCTCCGCAAGAAGAGGCTCAGCCGCGGCCAGGGAGGCCCCGTTTCCCCGCTCCCATTCCTCGGCGTACACGGCCCGGATCCGACCGGGAGCCACCCTGTCCACCACGGCGGCCACCGGGCCAGCCTGGTATCCGACGACCACGACCACCCGTTGAACACCGGCTGCGAACAGCGACCGGATGCCTCGCTCCACCAGCGCCAGGCCGCCCACCCGGACCAGTGCCTTCGAGCCACCTCCGGTGGCGCCCCCCAACCGCTCGGATCGGCCAGCGGCGAGCACGACCCCGACCCGAGGGAAGCGCAGGACACGGTCCGAAATTCCCGAGCGGCCCGCTCTGGCGACAGTTTCCGGATGCTGGAGCACCTCTAACCCCTGCGGTCGGGGAGGAAGACCCGGGGGCAAGGTCACCGATCGCACCAGGGGTTTACTCGAAAACGAGTCCGCGGGGCAAGCACCCACGGAGTTGGAGCGCGATCCGCAATCGGCGAGCGGCCACTGAGCGGGCGGATAGTGACGGCCGGGGGCTGGGGAACGCGATGCCGGCGAACCGGCGATGCTCGCCGAGCGCCTATCCTCTGGCCGTGGTCGAACCTTTGAAACAAGCCGTAAGGGGTCTGCTATCGCCGAAAGGCAGCAGGAGCAGGTTAGCTCGGGTTCGGGTGGCACAGAGGGCGACCGGCCGACTCTTTGGACGCTTAGCAGTTCGGACTTACCGGGCCTCGCCCGTGCCTGGCCTGTTTGGGTCGCTTGGGGGTCGGAACCCGCTCCGCGGCCGTCCTCTAGCCCCACGCTACACCCGCTGTCAAAGGCGGCAGCCAAGCCGAGCATCGCCGACAAGGCGCCCCGCATTGGCCGCAGCGGAGTCGGGACAGGTCCGCATCATCGAGCGGAGAGCCCCTGGGTAGTGTCTCAGTTTGGGGGG
>DASWCX010000159.1:0-2492 GCA_036395815.1 Actinomycetota bacterium
ATGACGTCGTAGCGCTCCGGATCGAGGGCGGCCAGGACCGAGCCCGCCGACACCACGGAGACCTCGTGCTCCGCGCTTCGGCCGCCGAAGATCAGGACCAGCTTCCGCCTCGGCCCGGTCATGCCTTCTCCAGAGCCCGGACGAAGTCCTCCACCAGGTCCTGGGGGTCCTCCCCGCCCACGGCCACCCTGAGCAGCCCGTCCCCGATCCCCGCCGCCGCCCGCTCCTCCTCCGGAAGCTGGCGGTGGCTGGTGGTGGCGGGATGGCAGACCTCCGTTCGAAGCCCGCCGAACGACGAGCCCACCCGGGCCACCCGCAGCGCCGACCCGAACCCCGACGCCGCCTCGTATCCGCCGCGGAGCGAGACGGACAGCATGGCGCCGAACCCGGCCTCGCCGAACAGCTCGGCGGCCCGGGCATGATCGGGATGGTCGGGAAGCCCGGCGTAGCCCACGCCCTCCACCTTGGGATGGCCCGCCAGCTCGGCGGCCAGGCGCAGGGCGGTGCCCGACTGCCTGGCCATCCGCAGGCCGAGGGTCTGCACGCCCCGGAGCGCCAGCCAGGCCTCGAACGCTCCCGCCGTGGTCCCCTGGTTCAGCGCGAGGTGCCGGATCCGGTCGACCAGGTCGCCCGGGCCGGCCACGGCGCCCCCGATCAGGTCCGAGTGGCCCCCGATGTACTTCGACGTGGCGTGCACCACCAGCGCGACCCCTTCGATCTCGAGCGGGCGCAGCAGAAACGGCGAGGGGACCGTGTTGTCGACCACCAGCGGCACGCCCCGCTGGGCGCAGAGCCCGGCGATCCCCCTCACGTCGGACACGCGGAAGGTCGGGTTCGCCAGCGTCTCGACCAGGACCGCCCCGGTCTCGGGGCGAAGGGCGGCGGCGATCGCGTCCGGCTCGGGCTCGGCGAACGTGGAGGAGATCCCGTAGCCGGGGAGCACCTGCGTCAGGAGGGCATACGTGCCGCCGTAGACGGTCCGCTGCGCCACCACGTGCCCGCCCTCCCGGAGCAGCGCGGTGAGGGACGAGTGCAGCGCGGCCATCCCGCTGGCGAACGACCACGCGGCCTCCGCGCCCTCGAGCGATGCCAGCACCCGGTGCAGGGCGACGTGCGTGGGGTTCCCGTAACGGCCGTACACGTAGCCCGGGCGGCGTTCGTTGATGACGTCGGCGTAGTGCTCGAGGCTCTCGTACAGGTAGTCGGAGGTCAGCCAGATCGGGGGCGACACCGGTTGCTCGGCGATCCCCAACGGGAGATCCGCGTCGTGGATGGCGCGGGTGGCGAAGCCGGGACGCGGGGGCGCCGGGTCCTCAGGGTCCGACATGGGTCAAGGCTACTGCCTCCGGGACTCCCAGTCGCCCCTGGTCACGGCGTATAGGGCGTAGTCGACGCGGCCGCTGGATGTGGGCATGAATCCACGCATGACCCCCTCCAGGGCGAACCCGAGGTTCTCCGCGACCCGGCGCATCGCCGCGTTGCCCACGTCGGTGCTGAGCTGGGCCCGTTCGGCCTCCCCGCTCCGGAACAGCCACCCGGTCAGGAGCGCAACGGCCTCGGACCCGATGCCCCTCCCCCGGTCGGCCGGGTCGTGGATCACGATCCCCAGCTCGACCGCCCCCGGCGGCAGGGTCTGGGCCGGGCGGCGCCGGGCCTGGAGCTCTCCGATCAGCCGCCCGTCGGCCTCGATGGCCAGATCGAGGAACCCCCTCCAGAACCGGCCCGACCGCGTGAGGCGCTTCCGGAACCGCTCGGGGTTCACCGTCCCGGGGGGAAGGACCGAGTCGGTGAAGGACGTCCACGCCTGGACGGTGGGCCCGATCTCGTCCGCGTCGAACGGGCGGAGCACCACGGCCTCACCTTCGATCCGCACCATCCGGCGGCCACTATGGCAGCAACCGGCCGTGGTAGGTCGTGGTAGTAAGGAGTTCGTGGAGGACCGCGACCGAATCCACTCGGAGATCGACTTCTTCGGACGGCCCGACGAACACGGCCCCGCCGTCGCTGCGTGGTTGCGGAGCGTCAACCTGGCGATGTTCGAGCCCATGGTCAACCGCCTGCAACGGGCGATCGGCCCGCCCGTGGAGATCGAGCCGCACGACTTCTACCGAGAGGGCACGTGGTACGTGCAGCTTTCGACAGCCACACTCCGCGGGTCGCTTTCCTTCTACCGGTACTCACCGGAGAACCTGCAGAAGGTCATTCGGAAGCTCGGCGACGGCCGGTTGGCTCGGGTGCGTCTCAGCGTCCTCGAAATGATGGGAGGACCGGGCGAAGCTGAGACCCTCAACGTGGAGGTGTGGTTCGACTCGGTCGAGTTTCCGGATTGGGCGAACTCGGTGCTCGTACAGGGGCCGACATCATGGATCGAACGATTCATGGGAAGGGTCGAACGCCCGGTCGTCGATCTCGCCAAGCTCGCGGCCCGGGAGCTCAGAGCGGCCACCGGGTACGTGACCCTCGGAGGCGGATCGAAGGTCGAGAGCTCGTAC
>DASWCX010000160.1:0-1501 GCA_036395815.1 Actinomycetota bacterium
CGTGCGACCCCGACGAAGGAAGCCCCCGGAACCGCGCCCGTGTTCGTCGGCGACGCCCCTGCAGTCGCCGCCGGTCGGGGGGTCGAATGCCGGTTCGCCACGAGGATGGCGGCGATCACCACGGCAGCCACGATGACCGCCGCACCGGCCAGCATCATCATCGGCCGCCGATCTCGGAGGAGGGCTTCCGATGGACCCTCCGGAAGCGCTTCACGAAGCGCCGCCGCGAGACCTCCCGCCCTCCGGTACCGGTCCTCGGGCCGCTTGGCCATCCCCCGTGAGATGACCCCGTCAACGGCGGGGGGAAGATCGGGCCGCGACGCGCTCGGCCTGGGTGGGGCGTCCCGCAGGTGCGCGTACATGACCGCCGCTTCCTGATCTCGGGGATAGGGGACCTTCCCTGTCAGGCACTGGTAGGCCACGCAGGCCAGGGAGTACACGTCGGTCCGGGCGTCGAGGGGCTTGCCCTCGAACTGCTCGGGCGCCGCGTAGTCCACGCTGCCCATGAACTGCCCGGTCTTCGTGAGGCCGGTGGTCTGGTCGGGCCGCTTGGTCAGGCCGAAGTCGGTGAGGTAGGCGTGGTCCGTACCGCCGATCAGCACGTTGGCCGGCTTCACGTCCCGGTGGATCAGGCCCTTGGCGTGGGCGGCGTCGAGCGCCGAGGCGACCTGGGCGATGATCGACGCGGTGCGATCGAGCGCCAGCGGGCGCTCTCGCTCGATCACCGTATGGAGGTCCGTCCCCTCCACCAGGCGCATGGCGATGTACAGCAGCCCGTCGGCCTCGCCGGCGTCGAACACCGTGACGATGTTCGGATGGTCCAAAGACGCCGCCAGCTCCGCCTCCACCAGGAACCGTGATCGGAACCGTTCGTCGGAAGCCAGCTCGGGGGCGAGCACCTTGAGGGCCGCCTTGCGCTTCAGCCGAAGGTGCTCGGCCAGGTACACCACGCCCATGCCGCCCCGGCCGATGACCGATTCGATCCGGTAGCCGGCGAGCTCAGTGCCGATCTGGACGTCCCTCCCGCTCATCGGCTCAGCCCGGCGCGAATCCCGGAGCTTCCAGGACCCAGATCGAGCCCTCCCCCTCGACCAAGGCGTACGGGGCCGGGCGGGCGTCGATTATTTTCATGATCTTGCCAGAGGCGGGGTCAAGCCGGCTGACGGTGCCGTCGCTGAAGCTACCGACCCAGACGGAACCGTTCGTCACTACGATCGAGTCGGCGGTGCGGGCCACCCGCACGCTCCGGATCACCCTCGATCCCTGGAGGTCGTATTCGGTGACGGTTCCCTTCTTGCTGCTGGTGACCCACACGCCGCCCTCACCCACGGCGACGCCCGAGGCGTTCTCCGTCGGGATCCGAACCGTCACCCGGTTCGACGTCGCGTCGATGCGCGACACGATGCCCCTGGTGCCGTCGACCACCCAGACCGCTCCCTCTCCGCCCGCCATGGTGGATGGCCTGGAGCTGCTCTCCACGGCCACGGTGGCCAGCACCTTC
>DASWCX010000161.1:0-2628 GCA_036395815.1 Actinomycetota bacterium
CGGCGGCCACCTCCCGTGGCTCGCGCAGGAGCTTCACCTCAAGGGGGAGCCCCTCTCGGGCGGCGCGGTTGCGGGCCTGGTTCGCTGCCCCGCGAGTATTGCGCGAAAGGTAGTCGTTGAGCGTCCGGCTGTCGAGAGGACGGAACGGCGAAGGGTCACCGGGAACGATCGCCGACCTCGGGAGGGACGCGGCGAGCGCCGCGACTGCGGGGTCGTCCGGCGGGAGCTGCTCGATCCGCAGCGACCACCTCCCCAGCGACCGAAGCGCCCGGGCCACGGAGCGTCCCAACGTCCGAGCAGATCCCGGGTCGGTGGCGGGCAGGCGGACCTGGTCGCTCATCTCGTGGCCGAGCCCAACCACCTCCCGGACGCCATGCCGACTCCTCACGGCCAACAGCGCCGCGGCTCGGAGGACGCCCGGCCCTCCCACGGCCACCGCCAGGGGTTCGTAGGAGCCGTACGCGTTCGCCCAAGCCTGGAGCCAGGGCCGCCTGGCGGTGATCGGCGCCCCGGTCGCCGCGAGCAGCGCGTCCAGGTCCGAGCCCAGCCGTTCCAGCAGGTCGGGTCCTCGGAGCACGCGAACGCTTTCAGCGTCCGGGTTCGGCATCCTCAGGCCGTCCACGCGCGTGCGTGTGCCCTGGCCTCCTGAACCCGATCGATCGCCTCGGCCGTCATCCTCGCGTCGCGCAGGGAGGGGGTCTCCAGGGCCACGTCGGCCAGCGTCCGGAGCGCCAGCCAGTGATGGAGGAGGCCAAGGCGCGCCCGCTCCGCGCGAACGCTGCCGGCGAGGAGCCTGTCGATCACCGCGTCGCGGTCCTCGGCCTGGTCCAGGCCGCACCACAGGGTGAGCGGATCCGTCCCCCGGGGAGCGAACGCCAGGTTCTCCATGTCGGTGACCCGGGCCACCCCGAGGCGGGAGTCGTACAGGACGTTGCCGGAGTGGAAGTCGCCGTGGGCCAGCGTGTCCGGCGGCAGGGCCATGGCCAGCCGGCGGGCCGATCGGAACTCCCGGACGCTCACCGGGCTCGCCGCCATCCGCAGGAGGCGAAGGGGCACGGTGTGCCTCGGGGGGCGGCGAGGCTTGCTTCCGGCGAGCAGCTCCGGAGGAGGCACGGCGGTCGCCACGGCGTCGGCGGTGGTGAGGGCCGCCTGGACGAAACCGGGTCCGGCCGGCAGGTCATCGGGTACGCGCTCGGTGACCACCCAGGCCCCGTCCGGGCTCAGGCCCTCCACCCGGGGAGCTGGGATGCCGCTGTCGAGGGCCCAGGCCAGACGGCGGGCCTCCAGGAGGATCCGGGCCCGGCCCCGGTCGTCGTCGGCCAGGTAGAAGAAGTGCCGGGCGCTCCGGCCCACCCAGGAGCTCTGGTTGGGCCATGGGGCGAACACCTCCGCGGGCTCCTGGATCAGAGATTCCATCTCGGCCAGGATCGGGGCCAGCGCGGGCGGGATCTGCTCGAGGATGCGGTAGGAGGCGCGGGTCATGGTGATGAGCGATGCGGCGTGATCAGGGGAGCAAGGATACAGAAGATATCGGCAGCCGCCGGTCCTGATGCAACCGGCCGCAATCGCTTTCATCGGGCCATTGCCATGTCATCCTTGTTCCCGCGTCGACCGGGTGCGGGATCCATCCCTCCCCCGGCCCCTGAGAGAAAGATGAAGAGGGCGCCCCAGGGCGCCGAGGCTTCTTGTGATGCACCTGAGCGAACCGAAGGACGCGGCAGCGGGGACGGCCTCCAGCGTCGGGGCCGACGGGGCCACGGTGTCCCTGGCGCCCCCTAGCCTCGGATCGGCCGCCCACCGGGCGGCCAGGAACGCGGCGGCCGTGGCGGCGGCGGAGATCTCCGGCAAGGTCGCCACCCTGGCCTACACGATCGCCGCGGCACGGACGCTGGGTCCGGACGACTTCGGAGTGTTCGCCTACGCGGTTTCGTTCTCGTTGCTCGTGGCCACCATCCCGGCCTGGGGATTCGACCCGATCCTGGTCCAGCGGGGGAGCGCCGACCCGGCGAAGATCCGCGTCCTGTTCTCCGAGACCCTGACCTGGCGAACCGCCCTGGCGGTGCCCGTGTTCGGCGCGGCGGCTCTGGCCGGGTTCGCCACCCGGCCCGACTCGCGATCGGCGGTCGCCCTGCTGGTGGTTCTGGCCGCGTCCATGGTCGACGTCTACGGGGACGCGGGCAGGTCCGCCGCGGCGGCCCTCGAACGGCAGGGAGGGACCAGCAAGGCCTTCCTGGTCCAGCGGATCTCCACCGCCATCCTGGCCATCTCGGCCCTCGTCCTCGGGTTCGGCGTGATCGGCCTCTGCCTGGCGTACCTGGCGGGCTCGCTCATCGGGATCATCGGGGTCGCGGTGGCGCTCCGAAGGCTGGGGGTAGGGTTCGATCTGCGGTCGGTGAACAGGGAGGGCATGGCGCGAACCGGCCGGCTGTCGGTGGCCATCGGGCTGGACACAGTGGTCTCACTCCTGCTGTTCCGGGTCGACCAGGTGATCCTGGGGGCGCTCAAGGGCGACGCGGCCGTGGGGGAGTATGCGGCGGCCTACCGGCTGCTCGAGACCGTGCTGTTCCTCTCGTGGGCGGTGGGCCGTGCGGTCCTTCCGTCGATGAGCTCGCGGCCCGACGGGCGCCG
>DASWCX010000162.1:0-1645 GCA_036395815.1 Actinomycetota bacterium
GCGCAAGGCCCTCCCTATACTGGGAGGCCGTGACCGCTCCGGTTGACCTGCGCTCCGACACCGTCACCAAGCCCACCGAGGCCATGCGCCGGGCCATGGCCGAGGCCGAGGTCGGTGATGACTTCTATGGGGACGATCCCACGGTCAATCGGCTCCAGGACCGGTGCGCCGCGATCACCGGCAAGGAGGCCGCCGTGTACGTGGCCACCGGAACCATGGCCAACCAGATCGCCCTCCACGTCTTCGTCCGCGCCGGCCACCGGGTGGCCTGCGAGGGCACCTCGCACGTGGCGACCACGGAGTCGACCTCGTCGGCGGTTCTGTCCGGCATCTCCTTTCTGCGGCTCGGGGGGACCCGCGGCCAGATCACCGCAGACCTGGTGGCCGAGGCGATCGAGCCAGATCCCTATGGGGTGGACGTGGTCGACCTGGTCTCGCTGGAGAACACCCACCAGGTGGGCGGTGGGACCGTCATGCCGATCGACGACCTTCGGGCCATCCGGAAGGTGGCTCAGGAGGCCAACGTGCCCGTCTACCTGGATGGCGCCCGCATCTTCAATGCCTGGGTGGCCGGCGGGACGACGGTGGTGGAGTACTCCTCCCAGGTGGACGCCGTGATGTTCTGCCTGTCGAAGGGGTTGGGCGCACCCATCGGCTCCGTGCTGTGCGGGCCCTCCGAGGTCATCGAGGAGGCCAGGAGGGTGAAGGTCCTGATCGGAGGGCCGTGGCGCCAGGCGGGCATCATGGCTGCAGCGGGGCTGGTGGCCCTGGAGGAGGGCCCCCAGCGGCTCCACGAGGACCACGCGAACGCCCGGCGCCTGGCCGAGGGGATCGCCGAGGCCACCCCCGATGCCGTGGACCCGACCGGGGTCGAGACGAACATCGTGTTCGCCCACCCCGAGGCCCTGGGCTGGCGGCCGTTCGATGCGCTGGACCGCCTTCGAGACGAGGGCGTGCTGGCCACCGTCGTGGCGGGCAAGCTCCGGTTCCTCACCCACCGTGACGTAACGGTCCATGACGTCGATCGGGCCATCGGGGCGTGGCGGCGATCGCTCGGCCGCACCTGAGACGCCGATGGTGAGGACGATCCCTCCGTGAGGCTGTTCGGGCCGAAGTACCCGGAAGAGGTGGCGGCCCGCATCCCGCCGGGGCAGCGCCTGGTCAAGGGATGGCCGGTGCTGCACTACGGGCCCATCCCGAAGTTCGACGAGGCGGTGTGGGACTTTCGCGTGTTCGGACTGGTGGAGAACCCCAACACGCTGACCTATTCGGAGTTGAAGGCCCTCGGGCCGGCCAGGGTCGAGGCGGACATGCACTGCGTCACGGGGTGGACGACCCTGGACAACGAGTGGGAGGGGATCCCGTTCCGGGTTCTGGCGCAGCGAGCCCGTCCTCGGCCGGAGGCGGCCTGGGTCATCGCGCACTGCGACCACGGGTACACCTCGGACCTCTCGCTCGAAGCCATGGACGACGACGACGTGCTTGTGGCGTGGGCCAACCGCGGCGAGCCGCTGGAGCCGGAGCACGGGTACCCGCTGCGGCTGGTCGTTCCGAAGCGGTACTCGTGGAAGAGCGCCAAGTGGCTGCGGGCGCTGGAGCTCACGGACCGGAACAAGCGGGGGTTCTGGGAGGTCAGGGGTTACCA
>DASWCX010000163.1:0-3756 GCA_036395815.1 Actinomycetota bacterium
CGAACACCAGCGGGCTGCTCTTCACCCGGACCTTCGCCAGGTCGACCGCCTGGCCGTAGAAGCGCCCGGCCGCCTCCAGATGCTCCTCGAGCCCCGTGATCCTGCCCACCCCGCGCCTCCCGTCCCGTGCAGAGCATGCCACGGAACCCGGCCTCCTTTCGACTTCCTTCCCGGACTTCGACTTGACAACAACGTGCGATCACGTTATATCGTATTGCATCGGTACAGGAAGGCCGAACAGACCGACGGGAAGGGAGTTGAGATGCACGGAACCGATGAGGGACCAAGGCGCCACCATGGACGGCAGCAACATCACGGCCGCCACCACCAGGATTTCGCGCCGCCGTGGATGCGTCCGCGCGGCGGGTGGTTCGGGCCGCCCCACGGACGGGGGCGAGCCCGCCGCGGCGACGTCCGCACCGCCCTGCTCACCGTGGTTGCCGAGCAACCCATGCACGGCTACGACCTGATCCGGGAGCTGGAGGAGCGCAGCGGGGGGATGTGGCATCCGAGCCCCGGTTCGATCTATCCGACCCTCCAGATGCTCGAGGAGCAGGGCCTGCTCACCAGCGAGGACGTCGACGGCAAGCACGTCTACTCCATCACCGACGAGGGCCGGGCCCACCTCGAGGAACGGCAGGCTCGAAGCGACGGGGCTCCCCCGTGGGAGATGGCCAGGGAGGGCAGGGAGCGATTCGGAAAGTTGTTCGGAGGCATGTCGCAGCTGGGCGCGGCCGTGATGCAGGTCGCGCGGGCGGGAAGCTCGGAGCAGGTCGATCGCGTTACCACCATCGTGGCCGAGGCGCGCAAGAACGTCTACGCGGTCCTCGCCGAGGACTGAGCCGAACCCCGACCCGGAGGGTGATGCACATGAGCGCAGACACGGCGATCCTGGTGGAGGGCCTGGTCAAGCGGTTCGGCACGGTGGTCGCACTGGACGGGGTCGACTTCGAGGTCCCGGCCGGAACCGTGTTCGGCCTGCTCGGCCCCAACGGGGCAGGTAAGACCACCGCGATCAGGATCCTCACCACGATCCTTCGCCCCGACGCCGGCCGGGCGGAGATCCTCGGCCTGGACGTCCTGCGGCACCCCGGGGCCGTCCGGCTCAACATCGGCCTGGCGGGGCAGTACGCGGCGGTCGATCCCAATCTGACCGGCGGTGAGAACCTACGGCTCATCGGGAGGCTGGCCCAGCTGCCGGGCGCGGAGGTCCGGTCCAGGGCCGACGAGCTGCTCCGTCGGTTCGGCCTGGCGGATGCGGCCGACCGGACGGTTCGAACCTACTCGGGCGGAATGCGGCGCCGGCTGGACGTCGCCGCCGCCCTGGTCCAGCGGCCACCCGTGCTATTCCTGGACGAGCCGACCACCGGGTTGGACCTCCAGAGCCGCGGCGACCTGTGGGAGATGATCCGCCAGCTCGTGGCGGACGGCACCACCGTGCTGCTGACGACCCAGTACCTGGAGGAGGCCGACCGCCTGGCCGAGCGGATCGCGGTGGTGGACCGGGGCCGGATCATCGCCAACGACACCCCGGCCGCCCTGAAGGCCCAGCTGGGCTCGACGGTGATCGAGATCCAGATGGACGACGATGCCACGGCCGCCCGGGCCGTCGAGCTCCTGTCGCGGTCCCAGTCCTCGCACCCGGAACGGGAGGGCGCCACCGTCCGGCTGAACTCGAACGACGGCGCCCGCGAGCTCATGGACGTCCTGCGGTCGCTCGATTCGCAGCGGTTCGTTCCGACCTCCCTGGCCGTCCGCGAGCCGAGCCTCGACGACGTGTTTCTGACCCTGACCGGTGCGCACGCAGAGGACCAGGCCTCGGGTGGCGACCGGTCTCGTGGAGGTGCCCAATGAGCGCAACCGCCGTTTCGTCCATCACCATCCGCCGGGAGACCCACGATCCGGTGGGGCCGGTTCGTGACGCCCTCGCCGTGGCCAGCCGCAACCTGATCGCGCTGCGAAGGGTGCCCCAGCTGCTGGTGTTCTCCACGATCCAGCCCGTGGTGTTCGTCCTGCTGTTCCGCTACGTGTTCGGCGGCGCGGTGGCGGGGTCCCTCCCGGGGATCCCCTATGTGGACTTCCTGATGCCGGGGGTGTTCGTCCAGACGGTGGTGTTCGGTTCGATGAACTCGGCCGTCGGCCTGGCCACCGACATGCAGAGCGGGCTGCTGGAACGGTTCCGGTCCCTGCCGATGGCTCGCTCGGCCGTCCTGGCCGGCCGGACCCTGGCCGACCTGGCCCGCAACGTGTTCGTGGTGGCGCTGATGGCGGCGGTCGGGTTCCTCGTGGGCTTCCGGGTCCACACGAGCCTCGTCCCCTTCTTGGCCGCGCTGCTGCTGGTCTTGGGGTTCG
Source organism: Actinomycetota bacterium (assembly GCA_036395815.1). Lineage (GTDB taxonomy): Bacteria > Actinomycetota > UBA4738 > UBA4738 > UBA4738 > DASWCX01. Next base: position 2,353 of record DASWCX010000163.1, read on the forward strand.
GGTACGTGATGTCGTGGATCTTCGCCGTGCTCGGCCTGGCGGTGGGGAACCCGGAGACGGCCCAGGCCGCCGCGTTCCCGGTGCTGGCGCCGCTGGTGTTCGCCTCGTCGGCGTTCGTGCCGGTGAGCTCGATGCCGTCGTGGCTCCAGGGCTTCGCCAACAACCAGCCGGTCTCGGTGACCGTCGCCGCGGTCCGGGCCCTGGTGCTGGGCGGGCCCACAGCCTCCCACGTGTGGGCCGCGCTCGCGTGGTTCGTGGGCATCCTGCTGGTGTTCATCCCGCTGGGAGTGCAGCGGTACCGCCGCGCGGTGTAGGTCTCGGGATCGAATTCGGGACCGGACAGAGCTCCCTACGGCCTCACGGCCTCGGCGGAATGCGGCCACGCCTGCGCGCGTGTTCGCCCTTTCAGGTGGAGGCGGCCACGGAGGGGAGGATCCCTTGAAGGCATACGTGCTCGTCCAGACGGAGTCGCCCGCAGGCCGCCTCCGGAAACCGGGCCGCGTGACGACCTAGGCCGAGGAGAGCTCTTCCAGCAGGGAGCGTGGCGGCGGCGACACGAACCCGACGACGGCGTGCTCGGCCCCGGCACGCTCGTACCCGTCGAGCAGCCGAAGGGTCGATTCGACCTGTTCCCGGTCGTCCGGGCGGACCATGGTCTGGAACCCGCGGCGGATCCCGCCGGGGTCTCGGCCGATCTCCTGGCAGCGCTGGTCCAGCACGCCCGACAGCCGGGTGAACTCCGCCGGGCCCTCCGGTCCGAGGTCGTGCATCGGGCTGAAGTTCCATTCGTCCGCATGGCGGGCCACCACCCGGAGGGTCTTTCGCTCCCCCACGCCGCCGATCAGGATCGGGACTCGCGCCTGGACCGGCTTCGGATTGGACATCGCATCGGTTAGGGTCCAGAACCGGCCCACGTGGGTCACCGACGGCTCGGTCCACAGTCGCCGGATGATCCCGCAGGCCTCGTCGAGCATGTCGATCCGGGTGCCCGCTCCGGGGAACGGTATGCCGTAGCCTCGGTGCTCCCCCTCGTGGGACCCGGCACCGATCCCGAACTCAAGCCGCCCGGAGGAGATGTGGTCGACCGAAGCCGCCATCTTCGCCAGGATCGCCGGATGGCGATAGGTCACCCCGGTCACGATGCAGCCGATCCGGACCCGCTCGGTCACCGCCGCCATCGCGGCCAGCATCGACCACCCGTCGAACGTCGGGGCCAGGGGGTCCCGCATCCCGTAGAAGTGGTCGTAGTCGAACAGGCCGTGGAACCCGAGCTCGTCGGCGTCGCGCCAGAACCGCTCCAGGACCGGGTATTCGAATACCTGCGCCAGCTTCACCGATCGCAGCATGATGTTCGCCTCCCTACGAGAGCAGTCCGCTCAGGAACAGCCACAGGCCCAGGCCGGC
>DASWCX010000164.1:0-2813 GCA_036395815.1 Actinomycetota bacterium
GGGGTGCGCGCCGCCGCCTACCGAGCGCTCGCGGACATGCCCAACGTCACGAGCAGCGGCCCGACCCGGGACGATCTCGGCCGTGCCGGGATCGGCATCCTGATCGGTACGGGCGGCGACTGGGTCGGAATTGTTGCGCCCGGCAGTCGTCCCTTCAAGTTCGCCGGGGATCTCACCCGCAAGCTGACCATCGACCGGGACACCTCGCACGTGCTGGCCAGCCAGACGAGCGTCGGCAAGGGCTCCGATCCGGTTAGTGCCACGCTAATCATGGAGGTCGGCTGGACCGACGAAAAACCACACGAACCGGCGCTGCCCTGAGCCGCACATGTGTCTCCGGTAAGGTCCGGAGCCCCGGCCGGTGGCTCCGGACCCGTCGGCCCAAACGGCCCGGCTCGTTCTCGGCTTCGAGAGTGGGCCCCCAGAGCGCCCGACCCGAGAGCTCATCAGCGTTTGATCAGTGCGGGCGGGCTTCGGTACTGACACACGTCAGCGGCACGTGCTGGCCTTGTTTGCAAACACGTTGCAAACATCCAGGAGATCACCCGGCATCACAGGACAGCACCAGACAGCACGAAGAGGCCCGTTGACCTGGACTGGCTAGCAGCATGCGGAACTCCATAACACCCGGCAACACGACCGCCCCCGAACTTCAAAACCGGTGAGGCGGCGAGAGCTGCCTGGCGGGTTCGATTCCCGTCCGCCTCCGCGATCGAGAATCGACTCATCGCGTTCGGCGGCGGTAGTAGCCATCGCGCCGCATCTTGGCGTGGCGCCTGCTGAGAGCGACCGGCATGCCCAGCGGCCCCCCTTGTGCGTTCCGGTGAGATCCATGACACGCCTGCCCGGCCCTGAACATTGGCACGCCGTTGGCAATGACCTCGTTCCCGCTGGTCCAGGGTCGGACAGCGGATGCGGAATCCGCCGGCCCTCTCCTTGCGGTCATTGTCCCTGCATCGAGCCGGCTAAGGAGGGCCTCATGCAGCGACACGTCCGCAAGCGCCGCACGTGGGAGCCGGTTGAAGGACTCGACCGGCAGGGTTGGCTCTTACCGGTACGAGGGCGTGGGCCGGCCCGCTGAAGGACCGGCCCCGCATCTCGCGTCGTGGTCGTTAGTCGGTGACCTTCTCCCGCTCGGTCAGCCTGGCCAGTTCGGCGTCGAGCTCTTCGGGCGCCCCCTCCACGCCGATCCTCGGCACCCGCCGCTGCATCCAGCGTGGGAACCACCAGTTGGCGTCGCGGAGCAGCTCCATGGTGGCCGGCACCAGCACCATCCGGACCAACGTGGCGTCGACCAGGATGGCGATGGCCAGGCCCAGCCCGATCTCCTTGACCTGGCGGAGGTCGAAGCCGACCACGAACGACATGAACACCGCGATCATCACCGCCGCGGCCGCGGTGATGACTCGGCCCGTGGAGGCCACGCCGTTGGCCACGGCCAGGCCGTTGTCGCGGGTGCGCAGGTACTCCTCACGGACCCGGGACAACAGGAAGATCTCGTAGTCCATGGAGAGCCCGAACAGGATCGTGAACATCATCATCGGGACCCAGGACTCGATGGGGCCCTGCTTGTCGACCCCGATGAGGTGGGCCCCCCATCCCCACTGGAACACGGCCACGATCACGCCATAGGCGGCGCCGATCGAGAGCAGGTTCATGACCGCTGCCTTCAGCGGGACCACGATCGAGCGGAACACCATCATCAGCAACACGAACGAGAGCAGGATGACCACGCCGATCAGGATCGGCAGGCGCTGCCCGATCTTGGCCGCGAAGTCGACGAAGAAGGCCGTCTCCCCGTCGATGAGGACCTGCACCCCCGTCCCCCGGGTGGCCTGGGGGATCATCCGGTCGCGCAGCGTGCGCACCAGGTCGGTGGTGGCGGAGTCCTGCGGCGCGGTCGTGGGATAGATCCGCATGACCGCCGCGTCCATCGTGGCGTTCGGGAACGGCGGGGTCACCGCGGCCACCCCCGGCGTGCCCTGGATGTCTCGCCGGAGGTCCCCCAGGACCTGCAGTCCCTGCTGCCCGGGGATGCGGGCGGCCAGCAGCAGCGGGCCGTTGAACCCCGGGCCGAACCCCTCCGACAGGAGGTCGTAGGCCCGGCGGGTGCTCAGGTGGGTGGGGTCGTTGCCGGCGTCGGCCGCCCCCAGGCGCATGGAGAACAGCGGGACGGCCAGCAGGACCAGCGAGATCAGGCCGATGAGCCCGGTGACGATGGGGCGTCGCTGGATCAGCCGGCTCCACCGGAACCAGAAGCCCTGGCTGGAGACGTTCTCGGTCCGCCGCAAGCGGGGGATGTGCAGCTTGTCGATGTTCCGGCCCACGAATCCGAGGATGGCCGGTATCAGCGTGATGGAGGCGAGCATGGTGGCGAACACCGCCGCCGCCGCCCCCACGGCGATCCCCTGCACGAAGGCGAAGCCCATGAGCAGGAGGCCGAGGAGCGAGATGACCACGATGGTCCCAGCGAAGATCACGGCTCGCCCCGCCGTGGTGAGCGCCACGATGGTGGCCTCCTGCGGATCGCGCCCCTCGTGCAGACCCTGCCGGTACCGCGTCACGATGAATAGCGCGTAGTCGATCCCCACTCCGATCCCGATCATCGAGGCGATCTGGGCGGTGAAGTTCGGAACGCTGATCCAGTTGGCGAACACGAACACAAGCGACACGCCGATCCCGATGCCGAACAGCGCCGAGAGGATGGGGATCCCCATGGCCAGCACCGAGCCGAACGTGATGAGCAGGATGATGATGGCCGCGATCACCCCAACCAGCTCGGCTCCGCCCGGCGGCTCCTGCTGGGCGTTCTC
>DASWCX010000165.1:0-2487 GCA_036395815.1 Actinomycetota bacterium
GCAGAGCGAAAGGGGCGGGATCACGGCGTTCACCCGCGAACCGTCCGGGAGCCGGGCGTCCACATACGGTGACGACTCATCGACCCGCAGACCGAGTGGGCTCACGATCCGTTCGATCAGATGGAGGACCTGCTCCTCCCCCTCAAACAGCCGCCCCTCCACCTTCTCGATCCGCCCCTTCCGCTCCACGTACACGTCGTCGGCCCCGTTGACCATGACCTCGCTGACCTCCGGGTCCTTGAGCAATCGCTCCACCGGCCCGAGGCCGACGACTTCGTCAGAAACCTGATTCACCATCTCGGTGAGCGCCTCGGCCGGCAGGATGGCCCGCTCCTCCCGCAGGACCGAGAGAACCTCCTCCCGCACGCGGAGCCGGCGTTGGGGGCCGCCCAGGCGATCGAGCTCCGAGCCGATCGGTCCGCTCAGCAGCCGGGCCCGCACCTGGTGCTTGACCCGCTCGGCATCCAGCGCGACCGCGCTCATCTCCGCCCCTGTTCCGTTCCGGCCGGCTCGTTCATGCCCGGCGCTCCATGCGCGAAGGCGGGATCGCGCTGCCCACCAGCATCGCCGCCAGCTTCCGGAGGTCCCGGCCGACCCCACCCGAGCGCTCGGGGAGCAGCTCCCCCCGCTCCTGGGCCCGCGCCACCCGGGCGTCGAACCTGATCCTGGCCCGGGCCGCCACGCCGAGCACCCGCTCCACGTCGCCCGCAGTGACGCCCGACCGGGTCGGTTTGTTCAGCACGACCCACCAGCGGTCTCGTGGAACATCCCGGGCGAGCACGGCCATCGTTCGCTTGGCCCCGTACAGCGAGAACAGGTCGAGGGTGGTGACCATCACCATTCGGTCGGCGAGCTCGACGCCGGCTCTGGCCACCCCATCGAGCGCCCGGGGCAGGTGCACGACCACGACGTCGTGATCGGCGGCGAGCAGGGCGATGGCGCCCCGATAGAGACCCGGCCGAACCTCGGTTGCGGCCTCGGGATCCGCCGATGCGAGCAGGGCGGCGAAGCCCCGATCGTGCCGGTACAGCGCATCCTCCAGGTGCTCGGGCGACAGCTCGTCCATCACCGGGACGAGGTCGAGCGCCGTGCGAAGACGCCCGTCGGGAGGGATCCCGAGGGCGGCCGACAGGTCGGACAGGGCCACGTCGAGGTCGACCAGGACGGTCCGCAGCCCGCGCGCCGCGGTCGCCGCCGCCAGATGGGTGGCCACGAATGTCGCACCGGCGCCTCCGCGCGCCGCATGGACGGCGATCACGGTCCCGCGCTTCGCGCCGTCGGTCGACGCTTTCGCGCGCATCCTCGAAAGGGATCGGGCGAGCTCATCGCGCTCCTCGGGCCAGGAGAAGACCGCAGCGGCTCCCGCCTCGATGGCCTCCCGGAGGACGGGCACGGTCATCTCCTCGGCCACCACGACCAGGGACCGACCAGTCCCCTGCAGGGAGGGATGGCGAAGCTCGCGGGCCAGGGTGGGGCAGAGGACGGCCGCGTCCGGGCCGCGTTCGGACAGCACCGACACCAGCCGGTCGGCGTCGACCGCGGCGCCGACGATCTCGAACCGTGGGTCCCGCCCGATGAAGTCCTGGACCTCCTGGTGGAACCCGAGGTCGCGGATCCCGATGGCGACCTTCGTGGTCCCCCGCCCAGTCTGGGGAAGGGGCCGCGGATCCTCCGGCGCCACCCGGACCTGCGCCCTCCCGAACCCGTTCCCTTCGATCCGCTCCCTCACCTCATCTCCCTTCCGGTCTCCCACCAGCCGTTCAGGCCAGCGGAACCGCCCTCGGACCGACCGGCGCGGTCGCCAAACCGAGCCCTAACGAGGGGCCCGACGGTCCAATGGGGAAAGACAATGGGGAAGCCGACTGCCAGGTCGGGGAAGGCCGGCGCATGGGAAGGATCGAGCGCCGTGAGGGGGGCTCCGAGGAAGTGCTTCCGGGTGATCCCGGGTGATGCGGATGCAGGCTAGCGGCCTGGGCCCCCCGCGGACAATCCCCAGTCCGGCGGATTTTCGGAGTCCCCGGTCTGCCCGCCAAACCTGAGGACCCGGGGAGTCGAACCGGCCCGAACGGGCTAGTCGCCCGGCATTGAGCTGGCCTTCCTCGACGGGTCGGTGCCAAGGCCCTCGAAACGCGGGGACAGGCGGGCGAGCGTCGAGATCACGAGCAGCCACGGGATGAACGATGAGAGGACGCGGAGGAGGGTGGTCTTGCCGGTCCCCGTCCCGCCCGAGACCAGGATGTTCGCCTTCCCGCGCACGCTCGCCGCGAGGAACTCCATCATCGCTTCGGTGAGGCCGGCCATCCGCACCAGGTCCTCAGGGCTGAACGGCCGGAGGGCGAACTTGCGGATGGTCACGGCCGGGCCGCAGAGCGAAAGGGGCGGGATCACGGCGTTCACCCGCGAACCGTCCGGGAGCCGGGCGTCCACATACGGTGACGACTCATCGACCCGCAGACCGAGTGGGCTCACGATCCGTTCGATCAGATG
>DASWCX010000166.1:0-2474 GCA_036395815.1 Actinomycetota bacterium
CTGATGGCTGTGGTTCGGCACTGCACCGTGCACAACTCGCTGCGCGAGGTGCCCGAGGTGCGGGTGGAGCTCGAGGTGCCGGAGGAACGGGCGGCGTAAGAGAGCTGGAAAGGGGGCGAACGATGTTCGACAAGATCGTGCTGGCCGTGGACGGCTCCGAGCCGTCCAACCGCGCCGTCGCCGTGGCCGAAGACATCGCGGGCAAGCTGGGCGCTGAGGTGATCGTGGTCCACGTGAAGGAGCGGGAGCCGAGCAGGGCCGGGGTGTTCCCTCTCGAGACCTCCGAGGAAGCAAGCGAGATCGTGGACCAGGCGGTCCGCCAGCTCAAGGACGCCGGGGTGAGCGCCCGAGGCGAGCTGTTCGGCTCGATCTACGGGAGGGCGGCCAGGGTGATCCTGGAGGCGGCGGACGAACAGAGTGCCGGGCTGCTGATCATGGGCTCGCGCGGCCTGTCCGACCTGGCGGGTCTGGTGTTGGGGAGCGTCACGCACAAGGTCCTGCACCTGGCGCACTGCCCGGTGCTGGTGGTCCGGTGACGGCCGGGGCCGGCGGGGCCTGAGGGAAAGCGATCCCTCAGGCCGCCGTCGGCTCTTCCGCCTTGCCGGTTTCGGGCTTCGGGACCTTGCCGGCAGATCGAAGGCTGACGAACTTGCTCAGCAGGTCGAACCAGAATGGGGCGCCGAGGGTGAGTGCCCCCACCGTGAACAGCAGCCCGATGACCTTCAGGACCCAACCGATGGCGTCGGATGGCCTCCCTCGCGGGTCGGCGCTCTGTGAGGCGTTCCAGTCCCATCCGATAGGCAGGCCGGCGCCCTCCAGATCCCTCAGCCGCTGGTCGGGCTGGGCTCCGCCCTGTCCCGTCTGGACCACGGTGGCTGCCTGAGCCGAGGCGGCGGCCCGAACCGACGAGTTCGTCCACAGCCCGCTGGCGATGCTCACGGTGTCGGCGTTGGCCAGGGCCACGAACACCACGGCGATGATCGCCAGGATCAGCTGGGTCCGGCGCTTGTACCAGCCGGAGACCCGCTCCATCGCGTCGTCATACCAGCCCTCCAGCTTCTTCTGGAACTCTGCGACGTTGCCCCCCGCCTGCTTCCAGAGCAGGTTCAGGGCCTCCTTGACGTGCGCATCGGGGACGGCGTCGATGGCCTTCCGGACCTCGGCGGCGGTGTTGACGCCCTTGGGGACCTCCTTCCCAGGTTCCAGCTTGGCGGCGGCCTCGAGCAGCGTCACCGCGAACACCGGCGCCGGGAGATAGGAGGGGTGCCTGGCGGACGGCTTCGCCTCCTTCCCGGGCTTCGGCGGTTTCTCCGGTTTCCGCCGGGTCAGCCCCTGGACCAAGCCGTGTTTGAAGACCTCTTCCGCCAGGCCGTTCCCGATCAGATTCCTCACGCCCTCTTCCAGGAACTTGGCTCGGAAGGAGAACAGGGACGCGATTCCCTCGTTGACCGCCGAGCAGACCAGGGCCATGACCAGGTAGGTGAGGATCAGGCCGATGGTCACGTCCAGGATCGTCGAGCCGAACATGGGCCTCCTCCCGCGCGGTGGGCCGAAGCACCGAATCCCACCACCCGGGCGTCACCGGAACGTCACCGCGACGCCTGGAGCGCCTCCGTCAGCGCCTCGAGCTTCGGCGCGATGACCGCCGCCGGCCGGAACCGGTCGCCGTAGGCTTCGAGCGTCTTCAGCCCCATCCCGGTCACGCAGGCCACCACCGTCTCGTCCGGATGGACCACCCCCGACGACGCCAACTGTGACAGCGCCTCGATGGTCACCCCGCCGGCGGTCTCGGTGAAGATGCCCTCGGTCCTGGCCAGGAGCCCGACGGCGTCCACGATGTCCCCTTCGGCCACTTCCGCCACCGCACCGCCGGAGGCCCGCACCTCGGCCAGGGCGTAGTGGCCGTCCGCCGGATCCCCGATGGCCAGCGACTTGGCGAGGGTGTCCGGATACCGGACGGGCCGCACGTCCTCGGATCCGTCGGCGAAGGCCCGGGCCACGGGAGCGCACCCCTCGGCCTGGGCTCCGGACGCCCTGACGTGCGGCTCCTCGTCCAACAAACCCACCGCGAACAGCTCCCGGAAGGCGGCGGCGACCTTCGTCAGCAGGGCGCCCGAGGCGATCGGGACCACCACGTGGTCGGGGGGCCGCCATCCGAGCTGCTCGGCGGTCTCCAACCCGATCGTCTTCGACCCCTCCGCGTAGTACGGGCGGAGGTTCACGTTCACGAAGGCCCACGGCAGCTCGGCCGCGGCCTCTGCGCACAGCCGGTTCACGTCGTCGTACGTCCCGTCCACCTCCAGGAGCGTTGCCCCGTACACCGCGGTGGCGGCGAGCTTCCCCGCCTCCAGGCCCGTGGGGACGAGGGTCACCGCCTTCATCCCGGCGGCCGCGGCGTGGGCCGCGGTGGCGTGGGCCAGGTTCCCCGTGGATGCGCACGCCACCGTGTCGAAGCCGAACTCCTTCGCCTTCGT
>DASWCX010000167.1:0-4139 GCA_036395815.1 Actinomycetota bacterium
CTGCCCGCTGCCAGGGGAAGTGGAGCTTCGGCCTGGCCTGACCGTGTTCGATCTGGTGTACCGTCCCCGGCGGACGGCTCTGCTGGCCCGAGCCGAGGCAGCTGGTTGCCGGGTGGTGGAGGGCATTGAGATGCTCGTCGAGCAGGGCGCCTCCTCGTTCTCGATCTGGACCGGTTTGCCGGCTCCGGTCGAAATCATGCGCCAGGCGGCCTATGGAGTTGTGGACGAGCCGGGTCGCGGGGCGGCGGGGCCAGCCACGCTCACCCGGAAGGGGGCGGTGCCTTGATGTTGCGCCTCCTGACGGCAGGGGAGTCCCACGGGCCCGAGCTGGTGCTGATCGTCGAAGGGCTTCCCGCCGGGCTCGAGGTACCTGTGGAGGAGATCGACCGCGATCTTGCCAGGCGGCAGGCGGGCTACGGGCGGAGCGCCCGCTCCACGCGTATCGAGCGGGACCGGGCCGAGGTGGTCGGCGGCCTAGCCTCGGGGCGGACCACCGGGGCCCCCATCGCCATCCGCATCGTGAATCGTGACTTCGCCAACCAGCCGCCGGACCCGACTGCGCTGTCCACTCCTCGCCCCGGCCATGCGGACCTAGCAGGTCGGTTGAAGTACGGGCTCCTGGACTTCCGGCTAGTGCGGGAGCGGGCCAGCGCCAGGGAGACCGCCGCCCGAGTGGCCGCCGGGGCCATCGCCAAACGTCTGCTAGCCGCGTTTGGGGCTCGGATGGGGAGCTTCGTGCTAGAGGTGGCGGGCGTGGCTGCCGCCCTAGAGGCGCCGCTCGACATCCTGGCAGGGGCCGACCTCGAACGGCTGGCCAGTGCCGCCGACCAGGACGCGCTCCGGTGTCCCGACCCCAATGCGTCGGACCGGATGCTGGCGGCTATCGACGAAGCCCGAGCCCGTGGCGAGACGGTGGGCGGGGTTTTCGTGGTGGTTGCGACCGGAGCGCCCCCGGGGCTCGGGAGCTACGTGCACTGGGACCGCAGGCTCGATGGGCGGCTGGCCCAGGCCCTCTGCTCGATTCAGGCGGTGAAGGGTGTGGAGATCGGGCCAGCCTTCGAGCTCGCGCGCCACCTGGGCACCCAGGCCCAAGACCCCATCGAGTGGCGGGAGGGCGCCATCGTGCGGACCACGAACAGGGCGGGGGGGTTGGAGGGGGGTGTGACGAGCGGGGAGCCGATCGTCTTGCGGGCGGCCATGAAGCCCCTCTCGTCGGTGAGGGCCGAAATGGCCTCCGTGGACTTCCGGTCGGGGGAGCCGGCCAACCCTCCCGTCGTCCGCTCGGACGTGTGTGCCGTGCCCGCGGCTGCCGTCGTCGGAGAGGGAATGGTGGCCTGGGTGCTGGCCGACGCCCTGACCGAGCGGTTCGGGCAGGACCGGATGGATGCCATGCTGGCGGCCCACGAGGCGATCAGGGGTGTCGACCTCCCAGCTGGTCTGAGAGCAGGAACCCCCGAGGAGGGTGCTGGAGCATGAGGACCACCTTCCTCCCTGCCCCGGCGCTTCCTCCCGGTCGCCCACGTCTGGTCGTCACTGGTTTCATGGGTACCGGCAAGACGGTGGCCGGCCAGTTGGCCGCGGAGATCCTCGGACTCCCCTTCTTCGACCTGGACGCCGTGATCGAATCCAGGGCGGGCATGCCCGTGTCGCGCATCTTCGCCCGTCTCGGGGAGCCGGGGTTCAGGAACCTGGAGCGCTCGGTCATGGCCGACGCGCCCTGCGTCTCCGGGGCGGTGGTGGCCACCGGTGGCGGGGCGGTGGAGGATCGCGCCACATTCGGCGACCTGTGCGAAGGCGCCGTGGTTGCGGTGCTGACGTGTGGTTCGGACGAGCTGATGCGGCGGCTGGGAGAGGGATTCGCCCGCCCTCTGCTCGGACCGGACCCTCACTCCCGGGTGCCGGAGTTGCTCAGGGATCGTGCCGCAGCGTACGCCTCTGCCGGTGAAGCCCTTGATACCACCGGGCTCACCGCCGAGGAGGTGGCGGCCGAGCTGGCGTCAAGGTACCGGGGGGTCGTCGAAGGGGGAGGACCCGTCCGGATCCCGGTGGAGGTGCCGGATGAACCCTATGAGGTCGTCCTCGGACCGGGGGCCATCGAGGGCCTTGGGCAGGACATGAAAGAGGTTCTCCCCCAGGCCCGGAGGGCGGCCCTGGCCATCGACGAGGCCATAGACCGGGGTGCCGGGGACCGCGTGTTGGCGGCGCTGGAGGGGGCCGGCCTGGCGGTTGCGGCCCAGGTCGTGCTCCCCGGAGGGGAGGCCACCAAGTCCATCGAGGTCGTCGCCGACCTCTGGAGCCGCTTCCGCATGGCTGGACTGGAGCCCGGCGACGTGGTGGTCGCCGTGGGGGGCGGGGCCACGCTGGATGCTGCGGGGTTCGCCGCCGCGACCTATGCGCGGGGCGTGGCCCTGGTGATGGTGCCGACCACCCTGCTCGCCATGGTGGACGCGGCTCTCGGGGGAAAAGTGGGGATCGACCACGCTGGGGTGAAGAATCTCGTGGGGTCCTTCCATCACCCTCGCCTCGTGCTGGCCGATCCGACCACGCTCGGCTCGCTTCCCAGGCGGGCACTGCGAGCCGGCCTCGGGGAAGTGGTGAAGGCCTTCCTCCTAGCCTCACCCTTGGCCCTGGAAGGGCTGGAGGCCATCGGCGCTGACATCGCCGGACAGGTGGTCTGGCTCGTTGAGCAGGCTGTTCGCATCAAGGTTGGGTACGTCGCGGCGGATCCCTGGGATCTTGGTCTCCGCCATGCGTTGAACCTGGGCCACACCTTCGCCCACGCAATCGAGGCGGTCACCGAGTTTGGAGTACCCCACGGGGAGGCCGTAGCCATCGGCCTTGTGGCCGCAGCCCGGCTGGGCACCGAGATCGGCATCACCCCGCAAGGCGTGCCCGATCGCCTTGGGCGGGTGCTCGCCCGCGTCGATCTGCCCGCGAACCCCCCCTCCGACCTCGACGCCCAAGGCCTCCTCGAGGCGATGGAGGCGGACAAGAAGCGGCGCGGCGGTCGGGCGGTGTTCGTGGTCCCGAGCGAGGGGGGCTCCACCCTCGTGGAGGGCGTGGGCACGGATCTGGCGCTGTCCGCCCTCCTGGCGCCCAGCGCCGGGAGGGCCGCCCCGTGAGCGAGGCCACCCCCTCGGCGGGCGGTGCACGGCCAATCCGTGTGTTGCTCCTGCACGGGCCGAACCTCAACCTCCTGGGCGAGCGGGAACCCGACGTGTACGGCCACGTCACGCTGGAGGAGATCGACCGGCGGATCGAGCAGCGTGCCCGCGAGATCGGGGTCGAGGTCCGCTCGGCTCAGTCGAACCTGGAGGGCGATCTGGTGACTGTGATCCAGGAAGCCAGGCACTGGGCCGACGGGATCATCATCAACGCAGCGGGCTACTCCCACACCAGCGTGGCCATCCGTGACGCCATCACCTCCATCCCCATCCCCACCGTCGAGGTGCACCTGTCGAACCCAGCGGCCAGGGAAGAGTTCCGCCGAGCGGGCATCGTGGCCGGGGCGTGCACAGGCGTGGTGGCTGGCTTCGGGTGGCGGAGCTATACGATCGCGCTGGAGGCTCTGGCTGATATGGTCCGGGACGCATCCTTATGAGTGGGCAAAGGTTTCCTGTCAAGATGCTCGCTGTCTTAAGCCTCAACCGAACCGGCTAGACTCTCCCCGGATGCGGTTCGCCCCCCACACGGACAGCGACGTGGAGGAGATGCTCGCCGCGTGCGGGCTCTCCTCGATCGACGACCTCTTCGCTCATCTTCCCACCCGCATGACCCTCGATCGCGAGCTCGCCGTCGCGCCGGGAATGTCGGAGATGGAGCTCGTGGGGGAACTCAAGCGGCTCGCCGGTCGGAACCGGCATGCCGACGAGTTCGTGTGCTTCGCTGGGGGCGGCGCCTACGATCACTACGTCCCGGCGCTGGTCTGGGCCCTGGCGGGGCGGTCCGAGCTCTACACCTCCTACACGCCCTATCAGCCCGAACTGTCACAAGGGGTACTTCAGGCCCTGTTCGAGTACCAGTCGTTGGTCTGCGAGCTTACAGCCTTGGAGGTATCCAACGCCTCGCTCTACGACGGGCCGACCGCGTTGGTGGAAGCGGCAAACATGGCGAGGGCGGCAACCGGGCGAACCCGGGTC
>DASWCX010000168.1:0-2709 GCA_036395815.1 Actinomycetota bacterium
AAAGCCTCAAGGTGAGGTCGACGGTGCCCTTGCCCGGTGCGATACGGAGAAGGCGACCACCAGGTGACGATGCAGGACCCTCGAGATGTGCTCGCCCTCAAGCGGGACGGCGGGCGCCTGGTGCCGGAGGATCTGGCCGGCTTCGTCGCCGGGTTCGCCCGTGGCGAGATTCCCGACTACCAGGCCGCCGCCTTCCTGATGGCGGCGTTCATCCGGGGGCTGGACCCAAGCGAGACCTTGGCCCTGACCCGGGCCATGGTGGAGTCGGGCAGGACCGTCGCCCTCACCGAAGTGTCCCGCCCCACCGTGGACAAGCATTCGACCGGCGGCGTGGCCGACGGCGTGACACTGGCCTTCGTCCCCCTGGCGGCGTCGCTCGGCCTGGCGGTGGCCAAGCTCTCGGGGCGGGGTCTGGGTCACACTGGCGGGACCCTGGACAAGCTCGAGTCCATCCCGGGACTTCGCACCGACCTGTCGCCCGAGGAGCTCGTGCGCCAGGTGGAGCGAGTTGGATGCGCCGTCGCAGCGCAGACCCACGACATCGTCCCCGCCGACGGGGTCCTGTACTCGCTCCGCGACGCCACTGCCACGGTGCCCTCCATCCCGCTCATCGCGGCGAGCGTCATGTCGAAGAAGCTCGCCGTGGAGACCGAGCTCATCCTGCTCGACGTGAAGGCCGGCAGCGGAGCGTTCATGAAGACGCCGGAGGACGCCCGAGTCCTGGCCGAGACGTGTACCGTCCTGGCCGCCGACTGGGGGAGGGCGTGCCGTGCCGCGGTGACCGACATGTCCCAACCCTTGGGGGAGGCCATCGGCAACGCACTCGACATCGCGGAGGCCGTATCGCTGCTCTCGGGCGGATCGCACGGCCGGCTGCGCGATCTCTCCGTGCTGTTCGCCGGTGAGGCGCTGTCGCGCCTCACCGGCACCGGCATGGGCGAGGGCCGGAGCGCCGCGGCCGCGGCCATGGACTCGGGGAAGGCCCTGGAGGCGTTCCGGCTCATGGTCGAGGCGCAGGGCGGCGACCCACGGGTCGTCGACGACCCGTGGGTCGTCCTCCCGGTGGCCCCGGTGCGCCGCCCCATCGAGGCCGACCGGGCCGGCCACCTCACCGCAGTGGATGCGGAGGCCTTGGGCAGGGCCAGCACCGAGCTGGGAGCGGGGCGGAGGAAGAAGGGTGACCCGATCGACCCGGCGGTCGGTATCGTGTTCCGGCCCAAGATCGGGGACCGGCTGGAGACGGGGGAGGAGATCGGGACGATCCACGCCCGGGACGAAGCCGCCGCGCGCGAGTGCATCCCTCGCGTGCTGTCGGCGCTCATCGTGAGCCACGCCCCGGTCGAGCCTCCAACGCTCGTCCACGGCTGGTACGGCGGCTGAGCGGGCGGAGGTCGGGAGCGCCGTGGACAGCCTGAGGTTCGCGCTTTACCTGCTCGTGGCTCTCGCTCCCGGCCTGGTGCTCCACGAATACGCGCACGCGTTGGCAGCCGACCGCCTGGGTGATCCCAGCCCCCGGCGGTGGGGGCGGCTCACCCTGGACCCCCGGCCCCTGATCGACCCCTTCGGGACCATCATCCTGCCGGCGCTGGCTCTGATCCTGGTCGCGGCCGATGCGGGCTTCGTCATCCCGGTGTTCGCGTACGCCAAGCCCATGCCACTCGATGCGAGGTACCTTCGCGACCCGAATCGGGACTCGCTGATCGTCGTCCTCGCGGGACTGGGGGCGAACCTGGTGCTGGCGGCCGTTGCCGGGGTCGCGCTCCGGTTCGGCCTGACCGGCGAGGCCGCAACCTTCGCCTACGCCTGGCTCGTGGTGAACGTGTTCATGTTCGTGATCCAGCTCATGCCGGTGCCCGGGCTGGATGGCTCGAAGCTGCTGGCCCGGGTCCTGTCTGCCCGGGTCCGGGAGATCTATCAGGGCCTGGACCAGTACATCGTGCTGTTCATGCTGGCGATCTTCTTCCTGCTGGGCGGCCCGTTCCTGAGCATCGTGAACGGCCTGGTCCGCGCGGTGTGCACGGTGATGGCCGGCGCCGCCAACTGCTGATCCTTCGGGGAGCCCCCCGGTCCCGGCAGTATCATCGCGGCATCGACACGAAGGCTCCCTCCACATCGCCCCCGGACACCACGCGTAGGGCAAGGGTCCTGACGGGCTATCGGCCGACCGGCCCCCTCCACGTCGGGCACTGGTTCGGCAACATCCTCAACATGCGAAAGCTCCAGGACGACCACGACGCGTTCTTCTTCGTCGCGGACTGGCACATGCTCACGACCGACTACGACCGGACCGAGCTGTTGCCGGAGCGGATCCGTGGCCTGGTGCTGGACTGGCTGGCCGCGGGGATCGATCCGGCCAAGGCCACGATCTACCGCCAGTCCGACGTCCCGGAGGTCGCCGAGCTCGCCCTGCTGCTGGGCATGATCACGCCCCTCGGATGGCTTGAGCGAGTCCCTACGTACAAGGAGCGCCTCCGCGACCTGGCCGAGCGCGACATCGCGAACTATGGGCTCCTCGGATACCCGCTGCTGCAAACGGTGGACATCACGATCGTGAAGGGTGAGCTGGTGCCGGTGGGGGAGGACCAGGTGTCGCACTTGGAGATCTCCAGAGAGATCGTCCGCCGATTCAACCGG
The DNA here is from genome assembly GCA_036395815.1 of Actinomycetota bacterium. GTDB lineage: Bacteria > Actinomycetota > UBA4738 > UBA4738 > UBA4738 > DASWCX01. Next base: position 2,635 of record DASWCX010000168.1, read on the forward strand.
CTGTTCGGACCCGTGCTGGTCGAGCCCCAGCCGCTCCTGTCCGAGTCGCCGCTCATCCCCGGTTCCGACGGCCGG
>DASWCX010000169.1:0-7897 GCA_036395815.1 Actinomycetota bacterium
GGGCCAGGAGGGGGCGTGATCCGGCTGCGGCTGTCATCGGACGACCTGCGGAACACCCGCATCTCGTTCAGCCCGCTCTGGGAAGCGGTCCTCAGCTACCGGATGCTCGCCGGCCGCGTTCCGCATCCGATCCATTCGCCGTGGGCTGAGGATGCCCGGGGGGCCGCCAGCTCCCTCGACCTGCGGACCCTGGCCGCCCTGCTGGCCACGGGCATGGCCTTCGATTTCATGCTCCCCGTTCCGGACCGGCCCGGGCGCGACTTCGCCGAGGAGCTCGAGCGACTGCGGGAGACGGCTCCCGACGACGTCGCGTCGGAGGTGGAAGCCGCGTACTCCTCCGTGGACCGCAGGCCTCCGGTGGAGCTCCAGCCCTTCGTCGACCACTCGCCTCGAGCCCTGGGGCGCCTGGCCGACGAGCTCCAGGAATACTGGGCCGCCGTCTTGGCGCACCGGTGGCCCGCGGTGCGGGCGCTGCTCGAGGCGGAGGTCCTCCACGGGGCCCACCGACAGGTGACGGGCGGCGTCGACGCGTTCCTGGACGACCTGCACCCGGGGGTGAGATGGGATGGCACGGCCCTCGAGGTCTCCGGCCCCGACCACGCCCTCGTGGATCCCAGGGGACGGGGGGTGGTCTTCGTTCCCACCGTGTTCGCGTGGCCGGACGTCGCGGTGGGACTGTCCCGGGAGGGGACCGTGCTCGTGGCCTACCAGGCCCGAGGAACGGCGGCGGTGTGGGACGCCCCGCCCCCCGATCCCGAGCACGCCCTGGAGATCCTGTTGGGAAGGGAACGGGCGGCCGTCCTGCAGAGCCTTCGTGTCCCGCGTTCGACCACCGATCTCGCCACGCTGCTCCGGATCGCGGCCAGCTCGGCCTCCTACCACCTCGCCGTCCTCAGGCACGCGGGTCTGGTGGAGAGCCACCGCGAGGGCCGCCGGGTCCTGTACCGGATCTCCCCCGTCGGCGAGAGCCTGCTTCGCCTGTGGGACGCCCCGCCGCAGCCGGCGGGAGGTCGGCGGAGGCGGTGGCGAGAGCCCCTGCGGCCCCGGCCTGAGCTTTCGAAATCCTTCGAATCGTTTCCCCTGCCGCGGCCGCCGGCCTAGCCTCGGCCCGCCGTGGTTCGGTACATCGTGCGCCGCCTGTTCTGGCTGGGCTTCGTCCTGCTGTTCGTGGCCCTTCTGACCTACGTGATCTTCTTCGTCATGCCGCCGACGAACCCGGCGGTGAACTTCTGCGGGCGCCAGCCCTCGCCCCGCTGCATCGCCGAGCTCCGCCACCAGTTCGGGCTGGACCGGCCGTTCTACGTCCAGTACGAGCTGTTCGTAAAGCGCATCTTCGTCGGGGACCAGTACGGGTGGCCGGGGCTGGGGTTCTCGTTCAAGACGCGCTCGGCGCTCAAGCCCATCCTGATCGACCGGTTGGGCGTCACCGTGCAGCTCGCCCTGGGCGCCGCGGTGCTGTGGCTGCTGATCGGCATCCCCATCGGGATCCTTTCTGCTCGCCGTCCCCGTTCGGCGTTCGACCGCGTCGCGATGGGGTTCGCGTTATTCGCGGTGTCGGCTCCGGTGTTCTGGCTGGGGCTGATGTTCCTCTATGTGTTCTGGTTCAAGCTCCACATCGCGGCCGGAACCGGGTACGTGGGCTTGAGCCACGGGTTCTCCACGTGGCTCAACCACATGATCATGCCGTGGGTGGTCCTGGCCTTGCTGTACGCGGCCTTCTTCGCTCGGATGGTGCGGGGCGACCTCATGGAGACCATGGAAGAGGACTACATCCGGACCGCGAAGGCCAAGGGCCTGTCGGAGCGACGGGTGGTCCTGAAGCACGGCCTGCGTTCGGCGCTGACCCCCGCGGTCACCCTGTTCGGGGCCAACCTCGGGGCCCTCCTCGGGGGGGCCATCATCACCGAGACGGTGTTCAACCTCCAGGGCCTCGGCTCCTTCACCGTGCAGTCCGTCCGGGCGGCCGATCTGTACGCGCTGCTCGACGTGACGGTGATCGGGGCGTTCTTCGTGGCCGGCGCGAACCTGGTGGTCGACGTGGCCTACGCGTTCCTCGATCCTCGGGTCCGGTATGGCTGACACACCCGGTGGTCGCCCGGGTTGCCATGCCCCGCCCGGCCCACGGAAGATGAGGGCGTGGACTTCACCGGCTACCGGGACGAGTTTCCCGTCGTGGGAACGAAGGCGTACCTGATCAGCGCCTCGCTGGGCCCGGTCTCCCGCCGGGCTCAGGCCTACCTTCAGGAGTACATGGACGCCTGGGCCACGAAGGGCGCGCCGGACCCGGTGTGGGGTGAGGACATCTTCCCCCGGATGGCCAGCGTGAAGCGGACCTTCGGGGACCTGGTGGGGGCCGATCCGGACGAGCTGGCCATCACGGTCAACGTCTCCCTGGCGCTGTCCGCGGTGATGTCGTGCCTGGACTTCTCGAAGCGCCACAAGATCGTGCTGTCGGCCGTGGACTTCCCCACCGACGGCCACGTGTCGCTGGCGTTTCGCCGCCGGGGAGCCGAGGTGGTGTTCCTGGAGTCTCCGGACGGGCTGACCGTCCCGGAGGAGGCGTACCGCGACGCCATCGACGAGGACACCGCGCTCGTCATCGTCAACCGCGTCCTGTACCGGACCAGCGCGCTGGTCGACGCGAGGGAGATCTGCCGGTTCGCCCGGGACGCGGGGGCGTGGTCGTTCGTCGACGACTTCCACGGGGCCGGGATCATCCCGGTCGACGTCCACGACCTGGGGTGCGACTTCTACTCCGCCGGGGTCCTCAAGTGGCTGTGCGGGGGTCCGGGCCTGGCCTTCCTGTACGTCCGGCGCGACCTCTTGCCGTCGATGGAGCCGCTCGTCACCGGGTGGTTCGGCCAGCGGGAGCCGTTCGCCTTCGACCTCCAGCACCTGGACTATCACCCGACGGCACGGCGGTTCGAACACGGCACCCCGGCCGCCCCGGTCGCGTTCATCGCCCAGGCCGGGCTCGACATCATCACCGAGGTTGGCCCCGCTGCCATCCGGGAGCGGCAGCAGGACCTGGTCGACCACCTTATCGCCCGCGCCGACGAGGCCGGGCTGCCGGTGCGCACGCCGAGGGACCGCACGCGGCGGGGAGGCCTGGTCAACCTGAAGGTGGGCGACGAGGCCATGAAGGTCTGCCACGCGCTGCTCGACCGCGACGTGTGCACGGACTTCCGGGGGGACGGCCTGCGGGTCTCCCCCCACTTCTTCAACATCGAAGAGGACGTGGACCGGCTGTTCGAAGCGCTCCGCGACATCCTGTAGCGGGGGGTCAGGGCTCGGCGAGGGCCCGGTTCCACCACGCCGGCCTGGTTTCGGCCTGCTCCCGGATCCAACGGAAGTGGTGGCGGACGCTGGCCCGGAGGGGTAGCGCCGCGAGCATCCCGGCGGCCGCCCACCGCCGCTCCTCCCTCGGCGTCTCGAGCAGGACGGCGGCAAGGGCCGCGGCCGCCCACCCGTAGAGCAGGGCGTTGTACGCGGGGAGGCTCTCGGGCCGGAGCCCTTCGGCCTCGGCCAGCAGGGGTAGGCCCCTCCGGACCTCGACCGGCCACAGCGTGTAGTGGACCGCGGCCCCTCCCGCGGAGAGCCCGGCCAGGACGGCGAGGAGACGATCCCACCGGGCGGAGCCTCGCGCCGCCATCAGCATCCAGCCGGGGAGGCCGATCGCCCAGAGCGCCGCCGCTCCTCCAAGCCCCAGGTACGGCTGGAACACGAGGCCGACCCCCGCCAGGAGCTCGAACCCGTGATGGGCGATGGCGCCCGCCGCGGTGAGGACGTGGAGCGTCCGCTTCATTGGCGAAGGGCCCTATCGAACCCGCCGCCCGGCCCGGACGACCACCCGCACGTCGGGGTAGGCGTCGACGGTCTCCAGCGGGTTCTGTCCCAGGACCACCAAGTCGGCGGGTTCGCCCGGCTCCAGCGGCCGGAACGTGAGCGCCCGGAGGATGCCCTCCGGCGACAGCCCGGCCCGGAACAGGTGGGCCACCTCCCCCGGGTGGATCCCCGGCGGGATCGGACCGTTGCCCAGGTCGGTTCCGTAGGCCACGGTCCCGCCGGCCAGCAGGAACCGCCGGAGGTTGTCGATGGCCACTGTGAGCTCCGGCGTCGACGCGCCGTACGAGTGGATGTCCAGCGTGGAAACGATCCGGGTCCGGGTGGCCATCGCCTCGATCAGGTCGTCGGACAGTCGCTCGGACCACGGGCAGTGCGCGAACTCGTCGGCTCCGGCCCCCACGGCCCGCTCGGCCTGGCCGCCGCCCTGGGCATGCACGGTCACGAGGGCGCCCTGAGCGTGGGCGGTGTCGCAGATGGCCAGGAGCTCCTGGTCCGAGAGGGTCGGACCCGCGTCGACGTTCAGGGCCACCTTCACCACGCGCAGGTCGTTGCGCGACAGGACCTCCATCGTGGCCGCCGCCGCCTCCTCGGCTCCCCGAACCTCGAGCCCGGTTCCCGGGGCGGCCCATCCGGCCCGGGTGGGGTAGCCGTCCGCGCAGGTGAGCATGGGACCCACAGCCCGGATCAGCGGGCCGTCGAACGAGGGGGTCTCGGACGCGTCGGCCAATGGAAAGATCTCGCCCGGGGGCCACCCGAGGTCCCGAACGGCGGTGGCGCCGCCTCGCACCACCGCGCGAGGGTCCGCCAGCGCGATGTGCACGTGCCGGTCCACCGCCCCCGGCATGACGAACCCGTCGACCTCCACGAGCTCGTCCGGCTCGGCGACGCCCGCCGGGAGGCTCGATCGTGGGCCCGCCCACGCCACGAAGCCGCCGTCGAGGACCACCACCGGGTCCTCGACCGGCCGGGAAGGTCCGAGCCACCCCATCGGCGCCCGCACCCCGAGCGTGCCCATGGACGGCATGATGGCACCCGCGGGGGCGTGGGCGAACCGAACGAGCTACCCGATCCCGACCTCCCGCAACGCGTTCAGCTCCCGGCGGAGGTCGTTGATCTCGTCCCGGAGCCGGGCCGCGTACTCGAACCTGAGATCCCTGGCCGCCTGGTGCATCTCCTCCTCGAGGGATCGGATCAGGCGCTCCAGCTCCTCGCGGGGCATGTCGGTCTCCACAGCCCGCCGGCGCCGCCGGCCCCGGTCGGGGGTCGCGGCCCGACGAGAGCCTCCGTCCAGCGACATCGACAGCAGGATGTCCGAGACCTTCCTCCGGATGGTCTGCGGGTCGATGCCGTGCTCCTGGTTGAACTCCATCTGGATCTTGCGCCGGCGCTGGGTCTCCGAGATGGCCCGCTTCATGGAGTCGGTCACCGTGTCCGCGTACATCAGGACCTTCCCGTCCACGTTCCGGGCCGCCCGGCCGATGGTCTGGATCAGGGAGGTCTCGCTCCGGAGGAACCCCTCCTTGTCCGCGTCGATGATGGCCACCAGCGACACCTCGGGCAGGTCCAGGCCCTCCCGGAGGAGGTTGATCCCCACCAGGACGTCGAACTCCCCCAGCCGGAGGTCGCGCAGGATCTCGATGCGCTGGATCGTGTCGATCTCCGAGTGGAGGTACCGAACCCGCAGCCCCATCTCCATCAGGTAGTCGGTGAGGTCCTCGGCCATCTTCTTGGTGAGGGTGGTGACCAGGACCCGCTGCTCCCGTTCGACCCGTTGGCGGATCTCCTCCATCAGGTCGTCGATCTGGCCCTTGGTCGGCCTCACCTCGACCTCCGGGTCGATCAATCCCGTGGGCCGCACGATCTGCTCCACCACCCGATCCGACACCTGGAGCTCGTACGGGCCGGGGGTAGCCGACATGAACACCACCTGCTTGACCCGTTCGGTGAACTCCTCGAACCGGAGCGGGCGGTTGTCCATGGCCGACGGGAGCCGGAACCCGAATTCCACCAGGGTCCGCTTGCGTGACATGTCGCCCTCGTACATGCCGTGGAGCTGGGGCACCGTCACGTGGGACTCGTCGATCACGCAGAGCCAGTCGTCCGGGAAGTAATCGAGGAGCGTGAACGGGGGCTCTCCAGGCGACCGGCCGTCGATGTGCCGCGAGTAGTTCTCGATCCCGGAGCAGAACCCGACCTCCCGCATCATTTCCAGGTCGTAGTTCGTGCGCATCCGCAACCGCTGGGCCTCCAGCAGCTTCCCCTTCTCCTCCAGCCGGGCCAGCTGCCGCTCCAGCTCGGATTCGATCCCCACGATGGCCCGGCGCATCCGGTCCTCGGACGCCACGTAGTGGGTGGCCGGGTAGATGCTGATCTCGTCCATCTCGGCCACCACCTCGCCCGTCAGGGTGTCGAGCCGCAGGATCCGTTCGACCTTGTCTCCCCACAGCTCGATGCGGACGGCGGTCTCGTCGTAGGCGGGGTGGACCTCGATGGTGTCGCCCCGGACCCGGAACTTTCCCCGGGAGAGCGAGCCCGAGGTCCGCTGGTACTGGATGTCCACCAGCCGCCGCACGGCGAAGGCATGGTCGAGGGGCACGGCCCGGTGGACCCTGAGGAGCGTCCCCATGTACTCGTCGGGCGAGCCCAGCCCGTAGATGCAGGACACGCTGGCCACGATGATCACGTCGCGCCGGGTCAACAGGCGGGAGGTGGCCGAGTGCCGGAGCCGTTCGATCTCGTCGTTGATCGACGAGTCCTTCTCGACGTAGGTGTCGGTCTGCGGGACGTACGCCTCGGGCTGGTAGTAGTCGTAGTAGGAGACGAAGTACTCCACGGCGCTGTTGGGGAAGACCTCCCGGAACTCGTTCGCCAGCTGGGCGGCCAGCGACTTGTTCGGCGCGATCACCAGCGTGGGCTTCTGGACCTTGGCGATGACGTTGGCGATGGTGAAGGTCTTGCCCGTGCCGGTCACCCCGAGCAGGGTCTGATACCGCTCCCCGGCCAGGACGCCCTCGGCCAGCCCCTCGACGGCCAGCGGCTGGTCCCCCGCCAGCGCGAACTCGGATTCGACGTTGAACGTGGGCATCGGGTCGATTGTAGAGCGGCCAACCGAGCCCTCGGCCGGGATCGGTCCGCCTACAGCGGACCGCGCCAGGCGAAAGCCGCTCCCTCGAAGGCCCAGCCCGGAGCGCCGGCGAGGACGTCAGCGTACCCGTCCCCGTTCACGTCCCCGGCCGAAGCCACCGAAGTGCCGAAGTACGTTTGCTCCTCGAGGCCGTCGGCGGTCCACTCAGGCCTGCCAGAGGGTCCGGTGGCCGAGCCAAGGAACAGTAACGCCCCTCCCTCGTCGAACTGGATACCCTCGTCGTACGCTGAGGCGCCAGCCATGACGTCGTCGTACCCGTCGCCGTTCACGTCGCCAGCCGTGGCCACCGACCAGCCGAACAAGGCACCTGGCTGGCGACCCCTGGCGGTCCAGTCGGGCGCGGCGGAAGGGCCGGCGGCCGAGCCCAGGAAGAGAAAGGCCGCCCCGGCGTCGCCTTGACCATAGAGCGGGGCGCCGACGACGACGTCGTCGTACCCGTCGTCGTTCACGTCCCCAGCCGAGGCCACCGAGGTGCCAAGCTCCCCGCTCGTCTGATGGCCAAGGGCGGCCCAGTCGGGCGCGGCGGAGGGGCCGGTGGCAGAGCCCAGGAACAGGAAGGCCGCTCCCCCGTCGTCTGGACCGTAGAACCGGGCCCCGACGATGACGTCAGCGTACCCGTCCCCGTTCACGTCCCCGGCCGAAGCCACCGACCAGCCGAACCAGGCACCTGGCTGGCGACCCCTGGCGGTCCAGTCGGGCGTCGCAGACGGTCCGAGGGCAGAGCCCAGGAACAGGAAGGCCGCTCCCGGGTCGCCTGGACCGTACAACGGGGCCCCGACGACGACGTCGTCGTACCCATCGCCGTTCACGTCTCCGGCAGAAGCCACCGAGGTGCCGAAAGAGGCGTACGCCTGGTGGGGCCAGACGGCCCAGTCGGGCGCGGTAGAGGGTCCGGTGGCCGAGCCC